>NZ_JBBGYS010000045.1:0-56215 GCF_037479595.1 Pseudomonas sp. MYb541
GCCGCCGAAACTTACATAACTCATTGTTTGCCAAGGAGTTTTCCGTTTCGATTGCGCCGGAAGTGGGGCGAATTATAGACTTCTAAAATCTGCAGTCAACCCTTAATTTGTTTTTTCTATCAACGGGGCTGAAAACCGCTAAATCCGCCTTTTTTAACCTCTCGACAAGGATAATTGAGCAATATATTGCCCAACCTCAAACAGTTAAGCATCATAGCGCCGACGTTTCTCTTAATATGACTTCGGACGAACACTCCCAAATGACCACCTCCCCCCGCAGCCTGGCCTCGACATTGTTCCCCGTCGGCCTGCTGCTGATCGCCATGGCCTCCATCCAGTCCGGCGCCTCGCTGGCCAAGAGCATGTTCCCTATCGTCGGCGCACAAGGCACCACGGCACTGCGCCTGATTTTCGCCAGCGTGATCATGCTGCTTCTATTACGCCCATGGCGCGCCAAGTTGACGGCAAAGTCCCTGCGGACGGTGATCGTCTACGGAATGGCATTGGGCGGCATGAACTTCCTCTTCTATATGTCCTTGCGCAGCGTACCTCTTGGGATTGCGGTCGCCCTGGAATTCACAGGCCCGCTTGCCGTTGCGATCTATGCCTCTCGGCGCGCGGTCGACTTCCTCTGGATTGCCCTGGCGATCGTCGGCTTGCTCTTACTTATCCCGATGGGCGAAGCGAGCAGCGGTATCGATTTACTGGGTGCGGGTTACGCCCTGGGTGCAGGGGTCTGCTGGGCGCTCTACATTCTGTATGGTCAGAAAGCCGGTAATGACAACGGCGTACAGACCGCCGCCCTTGGCGTAATGATCGCGGCCTTGTTTGTTGCCCCTATCGGTATCGTCCATGCAGGCAGCGCATTGCTGACGCCTGCCCTGATCCCGCTCGCCATCGGAGTCGCCATTCTGTCCACCGCCCTCCCCTACACTCTGGAGATGGTTGCACTGACGCGCCTCCCCGCCCGAACTTTCGGCACACTCATGAGCATCGAACCGGCGTTCGGCGCCCTCTCCGGCCTGTTGTTCCTTCACGAACACCTGTCACTCGCACAGTGGCTGGCGATCACGTGCATCATCCTGGCCTCCGTAGGCGCTACTGTGACGATGCGCAGCGAGTCAAAGCCGCTGGTACCAGCGGATTGAAGGCTGTTTGAATCTAGCTCTGGTATTTACCACTCATTTAGGCCATGTTTAAGCCGTAAACGAATGTCATTCATGGAGAATTTCGACAAGGACAGCGCGAACGCTACACCCGAGAGCGAGTAAAGCCAGCCTGTAGTATTGCGGGCCGGCTATTAAGGATAGGAATGAAGCGAATTTTGATACTGTTAATGGTCATGGCGATTACCGGTTGTGCCGCGACCACCAAGACAGAAGTGAAACGTGGCAAAAAAGGGCTGCATATCAACTGTTCCGGCCTGTCTTCTTCCTGGGACCAGTGCTACACCAGCGCAACCAACTCTTGCGGCGCCAAGGGCTACCGGGTTATCGCAAAGTCCGGCGACAATTCCGAGGAACCAGGGGACTACCCCTTCGGCCTCAACCCTGCTGGCTACACCAGCCGCAGCATGATCGTCATCTGCAAGTAGTCGCTTGAGCAGTCACCCCCTAACTGCTCTCATTAAATTCCAGCTACAAACCCAGCCCTTCTCGCCGCTGCGTCTAAACTCCTGCTCGACCATCGAGCCAAGAGAGTTCCCATGACGCACAACAAGAAAATCGTATTGGTAGTGGGCGCCGGAGACGCAACGGGTGGCGCCATTGCCAAACGTTTTGCCCGCGAAGGCTACGTGGCGTGTGTCACCCGCCGCAGCGCCGATAAATTGCAGCCGCTGGTAGACAGCATCCACGCGACAGGCGGTGAAGCCCATGGCTTTGCCTGCGATGCCCGTAAAGAAGAAGACGTCATTACGCTGATCGAACAGATCGAAACCGAGCTGGGTCCAATTGAGGCCTTCGTGTTCAACATCGGCGCCAACGTGCCGTGCAGCATCTTGGAAGAAACCGCGCGCAAGTATTTCAAGATATGGGAGATGGCTTGCTTCTCCGGGTTCCTGAATGCACGCGAAGTGGCCAAGCGTATGGTCACGCGTAATCGAGGCACCATTCTGTTCACGGGTGCCACCGCAGGATTGCGTGGCGCGGCAGGGTTTGCCGCCTTCGCTGGCGCCAAGCACGGTATCCGGGCACTCGCGCAAAGCATGGCGCGGGAACTGGGGCCCAAGAACATCCACGTCGCCCATGTGGTGGTCGATGGCGCCATCGACACCGACTTCATTCGTGACAATTTCCCGCAGAAATACGCGCTCAAGGACCAGGACGGTATCCTCAACCCCGAGCACATCGCCGAGAACTATTGGTACCTGCACAGCCAGCCACGCGACGCCTGGACATTTGAACTGGACCTGCGTCCCTGGAATGAACCCTGGTAAGCACGACCCCACAATAATAAGCAGCGAGCATCGACCATGCGTAAAACCCTGGAATTCTTCTTTGACCTCGGCAGCCCCGCCACCTACCTGGCTTACACCCAGTTACCCGCACTGTGCGCTTCAACCGGTACGCAGCTGATTTATAAGCCCATGTTATTGGGCGGCGTGTTCAAGGCCACGGGCAACGCCTCTCCCATCACCATACCCGCCAAAGGTCGCTACATGTTTGATGACCTGGCGCGCTATGCCCGCCGCTACAACGTACCGCTCAAGTTCAACCCGCACTTTCCCATCAACACCCTGCTGTTGATGCGAGCGGTCACCGGCATTCAATTGCGCCAACCCGAGCGCTTCGATGACTTTGTGGATTGCCTGTTCCTTGCCCTCTGGGTAGATGGCCGTCACTTGGGAGACCCTGCCGTTGTTGCTGCCGTGCTTACCGAACACGGTTTTAATCCCGAAGAGGTTCTGGCCTTGGCCAATGACGAGACGGTAAAGGCCACCCTCAAGGACAACACCGAACAGGCCGTTCAACGCGGTGTGTTCGGTGCGCCCAGCCTATTTGTCGGCAACCAGCTGTTCTTCGGTCAGGACCGTCTGGATTTTGTGCGTGAAGCCCTGACTTAAATCTCAATCGCCAAGCGCCCTTGCGCGCCGCTTGCGAGCACATCGTAGGCGGCGTTCGCACTGTGCAAATTGAATGCACGCCCATCCAGGATCGGCTTGAGCTTACCGGCATCGATCAAGCGCGCTGCCTCGGCAAGAATCTGCCCGTGATGCTCACGCCCCTTACCGGTCAGCAACGGCAGCAAGGTGAACACACCCGAGTAGGTCGCCCCACGAAACGACAGTGGGGCCAGGCTGTGTTGTCCCCATCCCAGGCAACTCACCACATGACCGTGATAGGTCTTGGCGGCTCGAAAGGATGCATCCAGCGTTTCGCCGCCGACAGTGTCATACACAATGTCGAAGCCTTCGCCCGCGGTGTGCTGCGCGACGTACTCTTCGACCGTCTGCTGCTGATAGTCGATAAACGTCGCACCCAGCCCCTCGATTACTGAGCGATGCCTGGCGGAACCCGTGGCATACACCTGCGCTCCGCGAGCAATCGCCAACTGCACTGCGACATGCCCTACACCCCCCGCGCCGCCTTGTATCAGTACTTTGTGCCCGGAGCCTACATGCGCCCGGTCCACCAAGCCCTCCCACGCAGTGATCAGCACCAGCGGCAATACCGCCGCTTCACGCATGCTCAACACCTCAGGTTTCTTCGCCAGCAAGCGGACATCGACGGCCGCGTACTCGGCCAACGAGCCCTGTGCGCCACCAATGCCGGTCGCCAACCCATAGACATCATCGCCCACATGCCAATCACCGACGTCAGGACCTATCGCTTCCACGGTGCCTGCCAAATCCATGCCGAGCACTGCCGGTAATGGCTGCCGGGCGTGGGCAGCCTGGCCTGCGCGGATTTTCCCGTCCAAAGGGTTAAGGCCACTGGCGCTGATTCGGACCAGGACTTGGCCAACGCCTGCTACCGGTTTGGGAATTGTCGTCAGCCGGAACGGCGCGTCCACGGCATCCACAATCAAAGCGTGCATATCAGTCATGTTGGCGATCTCGCGTCATCGAAGAATGAAATCAATGATCCGCCAGCCAACTCATGCCGATAAGACACCAAAAGACTATAGTGCCTATGCTAAATAGGCATGAATTGGAACCCCCAATGGATAAACTCAACGCAATGGCGGTTTTCGTTCGAGTGATCGAACGCGGCAGTTTTTCCGCCGTCGCCCGGGAAATGCAAACTACCCAACCCACCATCAGCAAAGTCCTGCGTGCCTTGGAAACCGAACTGGGTGGCAAGCTGATTGCCCGCAGTACACGCCAACTGTCCCTGACCGACGAAGGTCAGCGGTACTACAGCCATTGTCGTGAAATCCTCGCCGCCGTGGACGCCGCCGAACACAGTTTCCAGACCGGCAAAGAGGCGATCGCCGGCCCATTGCGAGTGGGTTCGTCGGTGAGTTTCGGGCGACTGCAGATTGCTGCACGCTTGAGCGATTTCCTGCAGAAATACCCTGACGTACAAGTAGACCTGCAACTCAACGATCACCTGCAGGACATGGTCAGCGAAGGCTTGGACGTAACCCTGCGAATCGGTGAACTGCGCGACAGCGGCTTGATCGCCAGGCAGATCGGCACTACCCACCGCGTCACCCTGGCCAGCCCGGCCTACCTGGCCAAACATCCCACACCGAAAACCCCGCAGGATCTCTGCCAGCACAACTGCCTGCTGTTCAACCTGCTCAGCAGCCAGAACCAGTGGGTTTACGAAAAGAATGGCACGCGACACAGCGTGCGCATCACCGGCAACGCCCAGAGCAACAACTCCGAAGCGGTGCGGGAGATGGTGTTGACGGGGCTTGGCATTGCGCTGTCGCCCCTGTGGTTGTTCCATGACGATTTGAAAGCCGGCCGCGCGATTGCGTTATTGCAGGACTACACCCCGCAACCACTGCCGATCCATGCGGTGTCAGCACCCAATCGCCGCCAGTCGGCCCGGGTCAAGGCATTCGTCGACTATATGGCCGACGCTTTGGCCCAGGCCCCGGAACTGCAGGCGGTCAAATAGCCGCAGTGCGCACCTGCAACCATTCAAGCGCGGCACCGTCGAGCAATGGACTCAAACGCTCACGTACCTCGGCATGGTAAGCGTTGAACCACTCACGCTCGTCTGCCGTCAGCAGCGACGGTTCCAGGCAGCGCGTGTCGATCGGACACAGGGTCAGGGTTTCGAACTTGAGGAACTCGCCGAACTCAGTCTTGCCGGCTTCGCGGTTCAGCACCAGGTTCTCGATACGCACGCCCCAGCGTCCCGGGCGGTAAGTGCCCGGTTCGATGGAAGTGATCATCCCCGGCTGCATCGCCGTTTGCGGCGCAGTGGCCGCCTGATAGGCAATCACTTGCGGACCTTCATGCACATTGAGGAAATAGCCTACGCCGTGCCCGGTACCGTGGCCGTAGTCCACGCCTTCGGCCCAGATCGGCGCGCGAGCAATGGCGTCCAGCAGCGGTGACAGGATGCCTTTCGGGAAATGCGCACGGGACAAGGCAATCACGCCCTTGAGCACACGGGTGCAGTCGCGCTTCTGCTCCTCACTCGGCGCACCGATTGGCACCATCCGCGTGATATCCGTGGTGCCGCCGAGGTACTGGCCGCCCGAATCGATCAGCAGCAGGCCATCGCCTTCGATCACTGCGTGCTCTTCTTCAGTGGCGTGGTAATGCGGCATCGCACCGTTGGCGTTATAGGCGGCGATGGTGTTGAAACTCAGCGACACATAACCGGGGCGACGGGTGCGCGCAGCGGTCAGGTGTTCATCGATGGTCAGTTCGGTGATACGTTCGCGACCCAGCGCACTGTCCAGCCAGGCGAAGAATTCGCACAGCGCCGCGCCATCCTGCTCCATGGCTTGGCGGATATGTTCCGCGTCGGCCAGGCTCTTGCGCGACTTGGCAAGTGTCGTTGGGTTGAGACCTTCGATCAGCTTGACACCGGTATCGAGGTTTTCCAGCAAGCCAGCGGTAACGCGAGCCGGGTCGACCTGCAAACTGGCGCCCGCCGGCACCCTACGCAAGGCATCCGCCACTTCGCTGTAGTCGCGCAGCGTCACGCCATCCTGTTCCAGCACCGCCCGCAGCTCGGCATCGACTTTGCCGAGCGCCACGAACAACGTGGCCTGCTGTTGATTGATCAACGCAAAGGACACAAACACTGGGTTGAACGAAACATCCCCTCCACGCAGATTGAACAGCCAGGCGATGTCGTCCAGGGTCGCGATGAAGTGCCAGTCGGCGCCTTTCTCTTTCAAGGCCGCACGCAGCGAGGCGAGTTTCTCACCACGGCTGACGGTGGCCTGAGGCGGCAGGTGTTGATAGATCGGCTGGTTCGGCAGTGTCGGACGGTCTTTCCAGACTTCATCCAACAGGTCGATATCAGTACGCAGTTGTGCACCGCGCTCTGCCAACTTGCCGCCCAAGGTACGCGCCGAGGCCACGGCCATCACTGCACCGTCCACCGCGACGACGCCACCTTCCGGCGTCTGCTCGGCCAGCCACTCCAGCGGTCCGGGTTGGCCCGGCTGCAGTTTCACCAATTCGATGCCGCTGCCCTTGAGTTCCTTGGTCGCTTGTTCCCAGTAACGGCTATCGGCCCACACGCCGGCGAAATCCGCAGTAACAATCAGCGTCCCCACCGAACCATGAAACCCCGACAACCATTGCCGCCCCTGCCAATAACCCGGCAGGTACTCGGACAAGTGCGGGTCGGCCGACGGCACCAGCAGGGCGTGAATGCCCTCGCGGTTCATCAGTTCACGGGTGTGCGCCAGGCGCTGGGGAACCGTTCCATGGGTCAAAGGCTGCGTACTCATTGTGTCTCCTGCTAACCACGAATAATTATTATGTATTGCGATAAATGAATCAGACCGCCCAGAACGCCGGTGCACTGGCCAGGGCTGCCTTGATCAATTGCACCGCCTGGTCGATATCCTGCTCGGTGGTAAACCGGCCGAGGCTCAAGCGAATGGTGCGGCCGGCGCTGCGTGCATCATGGCCCAACGCCAGGAGCACGTGGGACGGCGCATTGCTCGCCGAATTACAGGCCGAGGTCGCGGAAAACGCGATCCCCGCACTCAACGCAGCGGCGTTGAATTCGCCTTCGCCAAACGTGAGGCTCAGGGTATGTGGAATACGCTGCGTCGCGCTGCCATTGAGGCGCACGCCGGCCACCGCTTCCAATTGATCCAGCAAGCGCTGACGCAAGGCGACGATCACCGCCTTTTCTTCAGTAAAAGACGCCGCAGCCAAGGCAAACGCGGTGCCCATGCCGGCAATCTGATGGGTCGCCAGAGTGCCGGAGCGCAGGCCGCCTTCATGACCGCCGCCGTGAATCTGCGCCAACACCTTCTGCTGCGCCCGTGGGCCGACGTACAACGCGCCGATCCCTTTGGGGCCATACAACTTGTGGGCCGAAAACGACATTAGGTCCACTGGCCATTGCGCCAGATCGATTGCCACCTTGCCCGCGCCCTGCGCCGCATCCACATGCAACAACGCGCCGTGTTCACGCACTCGCGCGCCGATGGCGGGGATGTCGTTGAGGGTGCCCAGTTCGTTGTTCACCAGCATCAGCGAGACCAGGAACGTGTCTTCACGCAAGGCTTCGCTGACGGCATCGGCACTGATCAGCCCATCGGCATCCGGCACTAGGTACGTGACGGCCACGCCGGCTTCCTGCAGTTGCCGGGCGGTATCCAACGTGGCCTTGTGTTCGATCTGGCTGGTGATGATATGCCCACCCGCCACGCCTCGTGCCTGGGCCACGCCCTTGATTGCAAGGTTGTTGGATTCGGTGGCGCCGGAGGTCCAGACGATTTGCTCGGGGTTGGCACCGACCAATTCGGCCACCTGGCGACGCGCCTGCTCGACCGTATGCCGGGCCGCCTGGCCGAACGCATGGGAACTGGACGCGGGGTTACCGAAATTGGCATTGAAGCCCAGACACTCGACCATTACCTGGATGACCCGCTCATCCACCGGGGTGGTGGCGGCGTAGTCGAAATACAGCGGACGTTTATTCATGACGTTAAAAACTCGCAGAGCAGGTTCCCGAGAGCAGCGTCTCAGGGGCACGGACCGGAACAGAGGTCGTCAGGTTTAACCGATCGAATGCCATTAAAGAAGGACCACTTTATGTAAATGTGCGTAGGAACGCTCCTGAAATTCAGCTTAACAGGCTGAAGTCGCACCATGGCAAACAAAAAGCCCGAGGTTCCTTAGGGGAATCCTCGGGCTTTTTGCCGTCAGGCGCGGGCTCAACTGGGACGACCATGCAGGGTCACGCTGCGTTCGGCATTCATTTCGCCCTGGCGATCAAAGCCGAAAGGCTTCTGTGGCTGGCCGGTCAGCGCGGCGCGCTGTTGTTGGTATTCATCAAACGATAAACCACGACGACTCAATGCTTCCAGGGCCAACTGCTTGGTTTCTTCCGCCGTGTAGGGACGCAATTCTGGCGAAGGATGGGTCGCACATCCGGCGAGGACTGAGCTGACAATCAATAAGGAAACAGCGAGAAATCGGTTCATGGCGGTGGCCCTGCAAAGGAGGTTTCGAGTCAATGAACACAGGCTACTCCCGGCCCCGCACGGTGAAAAATCACCTGCCTTGATAGTCGCTATCAACCGCCAAGACACCTCCAATAGCAAGACCTCCATATTTCTTTATGATCTATAAATATGGAAATACGTTCATTTACGGAATAAATCCAACCCTCTATAACGGGTGCTACGCCGCATCGGCACTGTTGCCCACGCAACTGTTGCCAGCGCAACAGCCAATCAACAAATCACCAGCCAGACAACAGCGACACTTTTCGGCAGCAAGCCTGCAACCCACGCCAATCAAGGCTCGCGCCCGTTGGTATAGCTCTTGCTCAACAGGTTGCACCCACCCGTTCTGCACCTCTGTTGAAAAAGGAACTGTTCATGACCCGTCCCCTGAATGTCGTTGCCCTCTCCGGTGGAACCTGGCGCCCGTCACGCACCCTGGTGCTGACCCAAGCGGTGCTCGCCGAACTGGCTACGTTGTTGCCGATCCAGACCACCCTGATCGAACTGGGCGACATTGCCCGGCCTCTGGGAGGTGCGCTGTCCCGTGACGAACTGCCGGCAGACGTCGAATCCCAACTGTTGGCCATCGAACAGGCCGACCTGCTGATCGTTGCCGCGCCGGTGTATCGCGGCTCCTACCCCGGCCTGCTCAAGCATCTGTTCGACTTGATCGGCCTCAATGCCCTGATCAACACGCCGGTACTGCTTGCCGCCACCGGCGGCAGCGAACGCCATGCGCTGGTGCTCGATCACCAATTGCGTCCGCTGTTCAGCTTTTTCCAGGCGTTGACCTTGCCGATCGGTGTGTACGCCACCGAAGCCGACTTCACCGACTACCAAATAACCAGTGAACTATTAAAAGCCCGTATTCAACTGGCGGCAGAACGTGCAGCGCCTTTGTTTGCAGCGCACTCCCTCTCTCTGCTGAAAATCGCTTAAGGATTGGTCATGGATGTTTTCTGGTTTCTACCCACACATGGCGACGGGCATTACCTGGGCACCACTCAAGGTGCACGGCCGGTCACCCTCAATTATCTGAAACAAGTCGCTCAGGCCGCTGACAATCTCGGCTACTACGGCGTGCTGATTCCAACCGGGCGTTCGTGCGAAGACTCCTGGGTCATCGCCTCGGCGCTGGTGCCGCTGACCGAACGCCTGCGTTACCTGGTGGCGATTCGTCCGGGCATCATCTCGCCGACTGTTTCTGCACGCATGGCGGCAACCTTGGATCGCCTGTCCAACGGCCGCTTGCTGATCAACGTGGTGACCGGCGGCGACCCGGATGAAAACCGTGGCGACGGCAGTTTCCTCGACCACAGTGAACGTTACGAAGTCTCCGATGAATTCCTACGGATCTGGCGTCGTGTGTTGCAGGGCGAATCGGTAGATTTCGAAGGCAAACACCTGCGCGTGCAGAACGCCAAGGCGCTTTACCCACCGGTGCAGAAGCCTTATCCACCGTTGTATTTTGGCGGTTCCTCCGACGCCGCCCACGACCTTGCCGCCGAGCAGGTCGACGTCTACCTGACCTGGGGCGAACCGCCTGCCGCCGTCGCAGAAAAACTCGCGGACGTGCGTGAGCGCGCCGCACGCCACGGGCGCACGGTGAAATTCGGCATTCGCCTGCATGTGATCGTGCGCGAAACCGAAGAGGACGCCTGGAAAGCCGCCGACAAACTGATCGAACACATCAGCGACGAAACCATCGCCGCCGCGCAAAAATCCTTCTCGCGTTTTGACTCCGAAGGTCAGCGGCGCATGGCCGCCCTGCACGACGGGCGCCGCGACAACCTGGAAATCGCCCCCAACCTGTGGGCCGGCGTCGGCCTGGTGCGCGGCGGTGCCGGCACGGCGTTGGTGGGCAACCCGCAACAAGTCGCCGAGCGCATCAAGGAATACGCGGACTTGGGGATCGAGAGTTTCATCTTCTCCGGCTATCCGCACCTGGAAGAGGCGTATCGCTTCGCCGAACTGGTGTTCCCGCTGCTACCGGAACCCTACGCCAGCCTGGCCGGACGTGGCGTCACGAACCTCACGGGCCCGTTTGGCGAAATGATTGCCAACGATGTACTGCCAACGACAAAGGCCTGAACCGCTGCTCTTCTGTAGGAGCCGGCTTGTTGTGGTGAGTGGGGCTTGTCCCCCGACGGGTTCGCCGCCGACGCAAGGGGGGCAGCTTCGCAGCCCAGCGCAGGGCAAGCCTGCTCACCACAGCAAGCCAGCTCCTACAAGGAAAATAGAGGAAACCCCGTGACAGCCAAACCCCACAGCGTCCTGCCCTCCCCCTTGCAGACCGCCAAACTGCTGGCCGCCGAATTCGCCCTCACCGCCGTCGAGCGCGACGAGCGCGGCGGCACGCCCAAAGCCGAACGTGACGCCCTGCGCCACAGCGGCCTGCTGGCTCTGAGCATCCCCACCCAATACGGCGGCCTCGGCGCACGCTGGAGCGAAACCCTGGGCATCGTGCGCGAATTCGCCAAGGTCGACAGTTCCATCGCCCATGTCTTCGGCTTCCACCACCTGATGCTTGCCACCGTGCGCCTTTTTGCGCGCCCGGACCAATGGCAACCCTGGTTCGAACAGACCGCGCGCAAAAACTGGTTCTGGGGCAACGCCCTCAACCCGCTGGACACCCGCACGGTGGTCAAGGACTTCGGCGGCTGGCGCGAGTTCTCCGGCAAAAAGAGCTTCTGCTCCGGCGCCAGCGACTCGGAAATGCTGATCGCCTCGGCGGTGGACGAAACCGCCGGCGGCAAGCTGCTGATCGCCGCAATCCCGAGCGGGCGCAGCGGCATCACCTTGCACAACGACTGGAACAATATCGGCCAGCGCCAGACCGACAGCGGCAGCGCCAGCTTCGAACGGGTGCGCGTCGAAGAATCCGAATTGCTGCTCGATCCCGGCCCACTGAGTACGCCCTTTGCCTGCCTGCGCCCGCTGATCGCCCAGTTGACCTTCACACATATGTTTCTCGGCATTGCCGAAGGCGCCTTCGAAGAAGCGCGCAACTACACCCTGACCGAAACCCGCGCCTGGCATAAGTCCTCGGCTGAAGACGTGCGCCAAGACCCTTACGTGCTGCATCACTACGGTGAGTTCTGGGTTGCCCTGGAAGGTATCCGCCTGCTGGTGGAGCACGCCGCAGAGTTGCTCGACCAAGCCTGGGCCAAGGGCCCGAACCTCAGCGAAACCGAGCGCGGCCAGCTAGCCATTGCCATCGCCACCGCCAAAGTCGCCGCCACCCGTCAGGGGCTGGACTTGTGCAGTCGGTTGTTCGAAGTCACTGGCGCGCGCTCCACCCACGCCTCGCTACGGCTGGACCGCCACTGGCGCAACCTGCGTACGCAGACCCTGCACGATCCGGTGGACTACAAACTTCACGAACTGGGGGATTGGGCGTTGAACCAATCCCTGCCAATTCCTACGTTCTATTCCTAAGAGAGGTGCCCATGCAGCTGTTGACCCTACCGCCCTCGCCCGCACTCGCGACGTCGATCCGCGCCACGGCCCAGGTCTTCGAAGACCCGAAATCCCAGGCGTTGCTCGACCATATCCAGCAAGTGGCGCCGAGCGAAGCCAGCGTGCTGATCATCGGCGAGACCGGCACTGGTAAAGAGCTGGTGGCGCGCCACATCCATAACCTCAGCGCGCGGCGCAACCGACCGTTTGTGGCGGTGAACTGCGGGGCATTCTCCGAATCCCTGGTGGAAGCCGAGCTGTTCGGCCATGAAAAAGGCGCCTTCACCGGCGCCCTCAGTGCCAAGGCCGGTTGGTTTGAAGAGGCAGACGGCGGCACCCTGTTCCTGGATGAGATCGGCGATTTGCCGATGGCAATCCAAGTGAAGCTGCTGCGCGTGCTACAAGAGCGTGAAGTCGTACGCCTGGGTTCGCGTAAGAGCATTCCGATTGATGTGCGCGTATTGGCCGCGACCAACGTGCAACTGGAAAAGGCCATCAATGCCGGGCATTTCCGTGAAGACCTCTATTATCGCCTCGACGTGGTCAGCCTGGAACTCAGCCCGTTGCGCGAGCGCCCCGGCGATATCCTGCCGCTGACCCGGCACTTCATCGAAGCCTACAGCCAGCGCCTGGGCTACGGCCCGATCACGATCAGTCGTGAGGCCGAGCACAAACTCAAGACCTACAGCTGGCCCGGCAACATCCGCGAGCTGGAGAACGTGATTCACCATACCTTGTTGATCTGCCGTAACGGCGTGATCGAACGGGACGACCTGCGCCTGTCGAACATGCGCATCGAACGCCAGGACGACAGCCAGCATGGCACCGACAACAGCGCAGAAGCCTTGCTCGCGCGCGCCTTCCAGAAGCTGTTCGAGGAACAGGCCGGCGCCCTGCACGAAAAGGTCGAGGACGCCCTGCTACGTGCCGCCTATCGTTTCAGCCATTACAACCAGGTACACACCGCCAACCTATTGGGCTTGAGCCGCAACGTCACACGTACGCGCCTGATCAAGATCGGCGAGCTGGCAGTGAACAAGCGCCGACCCGGTGAAAACGTGCAAGGCGAGCGCATGCTGCATTTATCCATTTAGGCGGCAGTGCAACGCGTTGTCATGGCTGCGCTCGAAACTGCGCAGCACCTGGAACGAACCGAAGGTCACCGCCGTGGCCTGATGGGCGCGGATCAGCGTCCAGAAATCTTCCTCGCCATGCTCAAAGCACTGGAAAGCCGCCTCGCCGTCTTCACGCGAGCGCCATTGCAGGTAGTTGAGCACCCGCCGTCCGTCATCACTGACCTGCACACTTGCATTGATAAAGCCGCCGTGGCCCTGGGCCAGGCGTTCGCTTTGGGTGGTCAAGGCCGCCACCAGGGCGACTTGCTGCTGGGGCTCGATCTGAAATTCAATCAATTGAGTGAAGCTGCGATTTTTCTCTGATACCTGCATGAACACTCCCCTTCCTCTGTAGGCAGAATCTTGCGATTCGATGCCACGCAGGGTAAAACCTCTAGTTAAGTCAAGGTCAAGCGTTGTCTGGGAGTTTTTTCATGCTCAACAAAGAGCTTACCGTCGGCCAACTGGCCGCCCGCAGCGGTGTGGCGGTCACAGCCCTGCATTTCTATGAAACCAAGGGGCTGATCAAGAGCAATCGCAATGCCGGCAACCAGCGGCGCTATCCGCGGGATGTGCTGCGGCGCGTGGTGGTGATCAAGATTGCCCAGCGTTTGGGCATACCACTGGCAACGATCGGCGAGGCGTTGCAGGCCTTGCCGAATGGGCGTACGCCCACGGCGCAGGATTGGGATCGTTTATCCGCACTGTGGCGGGAAGACCTGGATGAGCGCATCAATAAACTGATGCTGCTGCGGGACAAGCTCAATGGCTGTATTGGGTGCGGGTGCCTGTCGATGGAGGCGTGCCCGTTGCGTAATCAGGATGACAAGCTCGGCGAGTGCGGGCCAGGTGCACAGTTGTTGGAGCCCACCCCCAAATCCTGAAGTGACAATCCAATCAATGTGGGAGCTGGCTTGCCTGCGAAAGCGGTGTATCAGTAGCAGATGTGCAAGCTGACCCACCGCTTTCGCAGGCAAGCCAGCTCCCACAGTTGATCGGTGTTGGACTCAGAACCCAGGGGCAATCTGGCCTTTGTAACGGGTCAGGATGAACTGGCGCACCTCATCGGAATTCAACGCCTTGGCCAGTTTCTGGATGCGCGGGTCGTTGATGTTATCCGGCCGCGCCACCAGGTACTCGACGTACAGCGACTTGCCCTTCTCCACGATCAACGCGCTGTTGGTATCGATCCCCGCTTCCAGGGCGTAGTTGGCAAACACAAACGCCAAATCCACCTGGCTCACCGAACGGGCCAGCAAGGCGCCTTCCAGTTCGCGAATCTTCAAGTGCTTGGGGTTATCCGCAATATCGCGCGGCGTGCTCAGGGTGTTGCTCGGGTCTTTGAGCTTGATCAGGCCCGCTTCATCCAGCAGCACCAGGGCGCGGCCAGTGTTGACCGGGTCGTTGGGGATCGACACCGTGGCACCGTCCTTCAGCTCCGCGATGTTTTTGATCTTGGTCGAATACGCACCAAAGGGTTCGATATGCACGCCCACCACCGGCACCAGGTCGGTGTGACGGGTTTTGTTGTAATCATCGAGGAACGGGCGGTATTGGTAATAGTTGGCGTCGATGTTCTTCAACGACAGTTGTTGATTGGGCTGGATGAAGTCGGTGAAGACTTTGATCTGCAAGTCCACGCCCTCCTTGGCCAGCACCGGTTTGACGAACTCGAGGATTTCCGCATGGGGCACTGGGGTCGCACCGACCACCAGCTTTTCATTGGCAACGGCATTCAACGACAGGACAGCGGCCAAAATGGCCAGGGACTTTTTCATACATGCTCCGAAGGCAGTTGTTATAGGAATCAACGGCGGCTGTAACGCGCCACCAAACGGTCACCGGTCATCTGCAGCGCCTGCACCAGCACCAACAGCAGCACCACGGTGACCACCATTACGTCGGTCTGAAAACGCTGGTAGCCATAGCGAATCGCCAAGTCACCCAAACCACCGCCACCGATCACGCCGGCCATGGCGGTGTAGTCCACCAGCACAATCGCGGTCACGGTCACTGCGGCCAGCAGCCCGCCTCGGGCCTCCGGCAACAGGGTGTGGCGGATCACCTGCCAGGTGCTGGCGCCCATGGACTGGGTGGCCTCGACCACGCCGCGATCCACCTCGCGCAGCGCGGTTTCCACCAGCCGCGCAAAGAACGGCGTACAGCCCACCACCAGCGGCGGGATGGTGCCCGGCACGCCGAGGGAGGTGCCCACCAGCAAGGTAGTCAGCGGGATCAACACGATCAGCAGGATGATGAACGGCAGCGAACGCAGCACATTGACCACCACCGACAACAACCGATACACCACCAGCGCCTCGTGCAACTGGCGCTTGCCGGTGAGAAACAGCAGCACGCCCAGGGGCAACCCCAGCAGCACGGTAAAACCCAGCGCAGCCACGAGCATGCTCAGGGTTTCCAGGCAGGCCTGGCCGATGTCGGCCCAGTAGATGTTCTTGAACAGTTCGGCCATGGATCACGACCAGTCATGGCGCGGCGGCTTGGCACCGTTGAGCAACCAATTGCCCACCACGTGGTACTTCCAGCGCACCGGGTCGTGCAAGGTGTGGACCCGCGCGTTGCGCCAGTGGCGGTCGAAGTTGTGCTTCTTCAAGGTAGAACGGGTGCCACCCAGTTCGAACAGTTTGTTGCTGGCTTCAATCGCGATTTCAGTGGTCAGCACTTTGGCGCGGGCGACGGCCAGAGACGCGTGGGCGACGTTGTCTTCATCTGGGGCCGGACGCGCGGCGTCCAGGGCAAAACCGGCGCGGTCGAGCAAGGCTTCGGCGGCTTCCAGGCGAATATCCAGGGCACCGACCTGAATGATGGTTAGTGGATCCTCACTGGCTTTTTCCACCCCGGCGTCGATCCATGGCCGGGCGAATTGCTGCACGAACTGCACCGTGTCACGCAGCGCGGCGCGGGCAATGCCAGCGTCGATGGCGGCAGTGGTCAGTTGTGCGAAAGGCCCGGCCAACGTTGGGGAATCGTAGGATTTGTGCGTAGGAAACAGATTGAATGCCGGCACCCGCAGATCCTGCGCGAGTACCGTCCCGCTGGAAGTGGTGCGTTGGCCCATGCTGTCCCAATCGTCAACCACCACCAGCCCTTCGGTGCCACGCGGCACAAAGGCCAACTGGGCATTTTGCTGTTCATCCAGCGCCAGCACCGCCAGCCAATGGGCGTACAGCGAGCCGGTGCAATAGCCCTTGCGCCCGTTGATCACATAGCCGTCGCCTTCGCGGCGAATAGTGGCCTGGATGTCCTGCACGTGCTTGCCGCCGGTTTCCGACAGCGCATTCGCAAACCGGTGACCTTGCAACGCCAGGCCAAAGAAGTGTGCCTGTTGCTCGGGCGTACCTTGCAGGCGGATATCTTCCAGCAGGCAGTAGTGGTTCTGCGGGATCTGCCCCAATGACGGGTCGGCCGCCGAAATAATTGCGATCACCTGGGCCAGCACCGCGTAAGACACCTGCGCCCCGCCGAACGCGCGCGGCACACTGATGCCCCACAGGCCGCTGTTGGAATACAGGTCCACCACCTCGGCGGGCACCTGGCGAGTGCGGTCGCGCTCGGCGTCCTGTTCCAAGAGGACGGCGGCGACGCGGTGGGCGACGGCAATCGCCTCGGCTGCATCGCGGATCAATGCGGCATGGGGCGTGTGGATCGGGTAATCGGCAGACACAGGCAGTACAGACATACAACGCTCTCGGGCGAATGGTTTGCCAGAGGTATTGCAGCTTCTGTGCCGGGCACGGAAACCGGCAGTTTGCCGGTACAAACACGCCCCGGCCCGCTTATGGCGCAGCAATCTGCCTGTTCGCTGTTGCCTGGCAGACACCTCGTCGGTTGCCTGCAGGCCACGCCATACGTGGCCTATAGTGAAAAGGCCGTGCCTCCACAACCACAACAACCCAAGGAGAACGAAATGAGCGTTAAACCCATTCCCGAGGGTTTCCACAGCGTCACGCCCTACCTGGGCGTCGAAAAAGCTGCCGAAGCCATCGAGTTCTACAAGAAAGCCTTTGGCGCCATCGAAGCCATGCGCCTGGACATGCCCGACGGTAGAGTCGGCCACGCCGAACTGCGCATCGGTGACTCGCCGATCATGCTGGGTTCACCCTGCGATGAAAGCGCGTTTGGCAGCCCGCGTGATGGCCACACCAGCGTCGGTTTACATGTGTATGTCAATGACGTCGATGCGCAATACAAACAAGCCATCGCAGCCGGTGGCACACCGATCTCCGAACCCAAGGACCAGTTCTACGGCGATCGCTCCGGCACGCTGAAGGATCCATTCGGCCACGTATGGTTCCTGGCCACCCACAAGGAAGACCTGACCGAAGCGCAGATTCGCCAGCGCGCCGAGGATATGTTCAAGCAAAGCTGATCGACGGGAGCCGGCCCGCCGGCTCCTACACACTTCATGAACAACCCCTCCACGTTTTCGCCCTTGCCCCGAACGCCGCGTGATTCCAGGATGCAGGCACTCATCACAAGGAGTCATTCCATGTTCGCCGGATTCCAAAAAGACAGCTGCCACGTCAACGGCGTGGACATCAGCTACCGCAAAGGCGGTACAGGTCCCGGTCTGCTCCTGCTGCACGGGCACCCGCAAACCCACGTCATCTGGCACAAAATCGCCGAGCAACTGGCCGAGCACTTCACCGTGGTCGCGGCCGACCTGCGCGGTTATGGCGACAGCAGCAAGCCGCCGGCCAATGACCACCACACCAACTACTCAAAACGCGAAATGGCCCGGGACGGCGTTGAACTCATGAAAGCCCTGGGCTTTGAGCAGTTCTCGGTGCTGGCCCATGACCGTGGTGCCCGCGTGGCCCATCGCCTGGCCCTGGACCACCCGACCGCCGTGCAACGCATGGTGCTGCTGGACATCGCCCCCACCCTGTCAATGTATGCGCAAACCGACGAAGCCTTCGCCCGCGCCTACTGGCACTGGTTCTTCCTGATCCGCCCGGCACCGTTGCCGGAATCCTTGATCGAGGGCAACCCGGAGCTGTACCTGCGCAGCGTGATGGGCAGTCGCAGTGCCGGGCTCAAGCCGTTCACCGACGAGGCCTTTGCTGAATACCTGCGCTGCCTGAAACTGCCGGGCGCCGCCACCGGCATCTGCGAAGACTACCGGGCTGCCGCCGGTATCGACCTTGAGCACGACCAGGCGGATATCGACGCCGGCAAACACCTGAACCTGCCGTTGCTGGTGATATGGGGCGCCGAAGGCACCGTCGGCCGCTGTTTCGAGCCGCTCAAGGAATGGCAGAAAGTCGCCACCGACGTGCGCGGCAAGGCCCTGCCGGCTGGCCATTACATTGCCGAAGAGGCTCCCGAATTGTTGCTGGGCGAAGTCCTGACCTTCCTTCGCTGACCCCCTGATTCACTCCCCCACGCAGGCGCGCCAACGCCTGCGACGGGGTCTGCTTGCCCAAAAAAGACTGCGAGATAATAACAATGACAATCAGAAAACTGCTGGGAACCCTGTATATCCAGGTGCTCATCGCGATCGCGCTAGGCGTGTTGATCGGCCATCAATGGCCGCAGATCGGCATCGACCTCAAGCCCTTGGGCGACGGTTTCATCAAGCTGATCAAGATGATCATCGGCCCGATCATCTTCTGCACGGTGGTGTCCGGCATCACCAGCATGCACGACGTAAAACAGGTCGGCCGCGTCGGCGGCAAGGCGCTGCTGTACTTCGAAGTCGTCTCGACCATTGCCCTGTTGATCGGCATTCTCGCCGCGCACCTGCTGCATCCTGGCGTCGGCTTCAATATTGACGTGAAGACCCTCGACAGCTCGGCCATCGCCGGTTTTGTCGGCCAGGCCGAACATGGAGAAGGCATCGTCGGGTTCCTATTGCATGTGATCCCCGCAACGTTTTTCGATGCGTTCTCCAAGGGTGAAATCCTGCCGGTGCTGTTCGTTTCCGTGCTGTTTGGCGTCGGCCTGGTGATGGTCGGTGAAAAGGGCCGGCCGTTGGTGGCTTTAATCAACCAGGCCAGCGAAGTGTTTTTCCGCATCGTCGGCATCATCAGCCGGGTCGCGCCGATCGGGGCCTTTGGCGCGATTGCGTTCACCATCGGCAAATACGGCGTCGGTTCGTTGCTGCCGCTGTTGAAACTGGTGGGCACCTTCTATATCACCGCGTTTTTCTTCATTGCCGTGGTGCTGGGCAGCATCGCCCGCTACGCCGGGTTCAGCATTTTCAAGCTGATGGGGTACATCAAGTCGGAGCTGCTGATCGTATTGGGCACCAGTTCGTCGGAATCGGCGCTACCGCAATTGATCCAGAAACTCGAAAGCCTGGGCGCCTCCAAGGGCGTAGTGGGCATCGTGGTGCCGACCGGCTACACCTTCAATCTGGACGGCACCAACATCTATATGACCCTGGCGGTGTTGTTCCTGGCCCAGGCCACCAATATCCACTTGCCGCTGGAACAGCAGTTGACGCTGCTGGCGGTGGCCATGCTGACGTCCAAGGGCGCCGGGGCGGTGGTCGGCGCGGGGTTTGTCGCATTGGCGGCAAGTTTGGCGGTGGTGCCGACCGTGCCGGTGGCAGCGATGGTGTTGATCCTCGGCGTGGACCGCTTCATGGCTGAATGCCGCTCGCTGACCAATATCATCGGCAATGCCGTGGCCGCGCTGGTGGTGGCAGCCTGGGAAGGTGAACTGGACCGCGAAAAAATGGCGCCTATCGCGCTCAAGCACGGACGACATGCCCGCGCGGCCACCCAAGCGAAGATCGCTGCCGAGTAACCGAAGAAGGCCGGGTGTGCCGGAAGGCACACCGATCCGGTGCTATTCTGGCGGCTCATGCCGCCAGCCCTGTTTCTGATGACGAATAAGAAAGATACCGTGCCCCTACCCGAAGACCTGCGGGTGTTCCTGACCGTGATCCGCAAGGCCGGCTTTGCGGCGGCTGCCGACGAACTCGGGTTGTCGCCGGCCTATGTCAGCAAGCGCATCCAGATCCTCGAAACCACCCTGGCCACCCGCCTGTTGCACCGCACCAGCCGGCGCATCGCCCTGACTGAAGACGGCGAGCGGGTGCAGCGCTGGGCTGTGCGTATCCTGGAAGACTTCCAGCAACTTTCCGATGAACTCTCCGACGCCCACGACAGCCCCCGTGGCCGTCTGCACCTGTGCAGCAGCTTTGGTTTCGGCCGCAACCATGTGGCGCCGGCCCTGTCGCTGCTGGCGGAACAGTATCCGGACCTGGAAATCCGCCTGGACCTGTTCGACCGCGTGGTGGACATCGTCAGCGAAGGCTTCGATTTGGAGATCCGCGTGGGCGACGACATTCCTGGCCAGCACATTGGCCGCCGACTGGTGAGCAACCGCCGCGTACTGTGCGCAGCGCCGGCCTATCTGCAGCGCCGCGGAACACCGCAACAGTTGAGTGACCTGGAGCAGCACGACTGCCTGGTGCTCAAGGAGCGCGATAACGCGTTTGGCATCTGGAACCTGGAACACAACGGCGCCCAGGAAAGCGTACGCGTGCGCGGGCCGTTGTCGTCGAACAATGGCGAGATTGTGTTGCAGTGGGCGTTGGATGGGCGCGGGGTGCTGCTGCGCTCGATGTGGGATGTGAAACCTTTATTGGAACAAGGCAAGCTGGTGCAGGTGCTGCACGGGTATACCCAGAGCGCCAACGTGTGGGCGGTGTACCCGACACGGTTGGCGTATTCCGGGAAGCTGCGCGCCTGCGTGGAGTTTTTGCAGGAGCATTTCAAAGGGTTGTCGATCTGACGTTGCAAACCCAATTGAACATGTGGGAGGGGGCTTGCCCCCGATGGCGGTGGGTCAGTCAACTTTTGAGTGACTGACACCCTGCAATCGGGGGCAAGCCCCCTCCCACACTTTGTCCTGCTGTGTGTCAGCTGAGCCAGGAGTTGGCTTGCAGGTGCTGGCGTTCGAAGGCCCTGATCTCTTCACTACGTTGCAAGGTAGTGCCAATGGCGTCCAGGCCAAGTAGCAACGCGGTTTTGCGCAGGGTATCGATCTGGAACGGAATCACCTGACCATCCGCCAAGCGAATCGCCTGGGCTTCAAGGTCCACGCTGATCTGCGCCTGGTCTGCCTGGCTGACGGTCTTGCCCAACGTCTGCAGCACCGCCTCGTCCAGGGTAATCAACAACACCCCGTTGCGCTGGCAGTTGTCATAGAAAATCCCGGCAAAGCTGCTACCGATCAACGCGCGGATGCCCATTTGCTTCAAGCCCCATACCGCATGTTCACGGCTGGAACCGCAGCCGAAATTCGGCCCTACTACCATGAAACTCGCGCCCTGCCAGGCCGGCTGGTTCAGCACAAAGTCGGGGTTGGGCTCGCCGGACGGCAAGCAGCGCAAGTCGAAGAACAGCCCGCGGTCCAGGCCGCTGCGGTCGATGCCCTTGAGGAATTGCTTGGGCATGATCACGTCGGTGTCGATGTTGGCCGCCAGCATCGGCGCGGCCTTGCCGGTGACCAGGGTGAAGGGTTGCAGGCTCATGGGCGCGCTCCAAAGTGGCGGATATCAGTCAGGTGGCCGCTAATGGCAGCGGCGGCGACCATCGCCGGGCTCATCAGGTGGGTGCGTGCGCCCGCGCCCTGGCGACCTTCGAAGTTGCGGTTGGTGCTGGAGGCGCAGCGGTCGCCGGGGGCGAGCACGTCGTCGTTCATGGCCAGGCACATCGAGCAGCCCGACTGGCGCCATTCAAAGCCAGCGTCGATGAAAATCGCCGCCAGCCCTTCGGCCTCGGCCTGGTCACGGACTTCGGTGGAGCCGGGCACGATCATCGCGCGGACGTGGCCGGCCACGTGTTTGCCACGTACCACGCTGGCGGCGTCGCGCAGGTCTTCGATACGGGCGTTGGTGCAAGAGCCGATGAAGGCGTGGCTGATGACAATCTCGCTCAGCGGCATGCCGGCTTCCAGGCCCATATAGTTGAGGGCACGGCGCATGTCCTGGCGCAGGATCAGGTCGCTGACGTCCTGCGGGTCGGGCACGCGGGCGCCGATGGGCGCGGCCTGGTCGGGGCTGGTGCCCCAAGTGACCATGGGCTCCAGGGTGGTGGCGTCGAGTTGCACCTCCCGGTCGAACACCGCGTCGTCATCGGTGTGGAGTTTTCGCCACTCCAACAGTGCTTTTTCCCACAGCTCGCCTTGAGGTGCACGTGGTTTGCCCTTGAGGTAGGCGAAGACTTTTTCGTCCGGCGCCATGAACGCCCCCCGCGCACCGGCTTCCACCGCCATGTTGCAGATGGTCATGCGCGCCTCGACGCTCAGCGCGTCGATGGTGGAGCCGCGAAATTCGATGGCGTAGCCCGTTGCGCCGGACGCGCCGATCTTGCCGATCAGCGCCATGATCACGTCTTTTGAGGTCAAACCTGGCGCCAGGTCACCGTCTACGGTCACGCGCATAGTTTTCAGACGTTTGTAGACCAGGGTCTGGGAAGCCAGCAGGTGTTCGATTTCCGAGGTGCCGATGCCAAAACCAAAGGCCCCGAGGGCGCCGTAGGTGGTGGTATGGCTGTCTCCAGCGGCAATCACCATGCCGGGCAGGATAAAACCCTGTTCCGGGGCGATCACGTGCTCGATGCCTTGGCGCTTGTCGAGGATGTCCAGCAGCTCGATGCCGAAGTCCCGGCAGTTCTCCGCCAGGTACGACACTTGGCGCGCGCCGCCTGCATCCGGCATCGCCGCGATACGCTGGGGCGTGGTGGGGTTCACATGGTCGACCACGGCCAACGCCGTGCCCGGACGCCACACCGTGCGCCCGGCCTCGCGCAAGCCGCTGAAGGCCTGGGGACTGGTGTATTCGTTGATCACCTGGCGGTCTATATAGAGCAGGACATGGCCCTGGTCATCCAGGGGGCACACCGTGTGGGAGTCGATGTGTTTGTCGTAGAGGGTTCTGGCAGTCATTTCTTAGGCTCACTCAACGGTATGAGCCCATCCTACGCAGCGCCCGGGCCCCATCAATGCCGCTTGGGTGATGGCTTGGAACATGTTTCGTGTTCGATCAAGGCGTTTAATCGGCCTGAATGTGAACCTGAAACATTTTCTTTCATATCCGGGTTAGGGATTTCTCATTCTCATCCGTCTTAACTTAGATACAGCCTGTCGCGTCAGCAAAAGCTACGACTGGCCTTTTCCGGGCCTTCACTGCCCCCCTCCGATCAAGACCCTCATTCACATGTCGAAGAAGTCACGCTCCAAACTCTGGTTTCTAGTGCATAGCTGGTTGGCCTTGCCCATCTGGTTCTTTGTACTGATCGTCTGCGTCACCGGCACCCTGGCGGTGGTCAGCCAGGAGATCGTCTGGCTGGCCAACCCGGATATCCGCGCGAGCAAGCCGACGGACGACGCCGAACCGCTGAGCTATGACCAGGTGATCGCCGCGATCAAACGCGAAGAACCCCAGGTGTTCGTCCAGTCGATCAGCCGCCCCGACGAATCCCATTTCGCCCTCAGCGTCGACCTCAGCTACCCCGACGGGCGCTCCGTCGAGGTCTATGTCAATCCGTACACCGGCGCGATCCAGGGCATCAGCCCGTCGTTCAACTTCCAGGCCTTTACCCGTGCCCTGCACGGCTGGTGGCTAGTGCCGTTCACCAATGGCTACAGCTGGGGCTGGTATCTGGTCTCGGCACTGGGTATTCCGTTGCTGGCGTCGTTGGTCACCGGGCTGGTGGTGTACAAGCGTTTCTGGAAAGGATTCCTGCGCCCTACCCTGCGTATTCGCCATGGTGCGCGGATCTTCTGGGGCGACTTCCACCGCTTGAGCGGTATCTGGTCGATCTGGTTCATCGCGGTGATCTCCGTCACCGGCATCTGGTTCCTGATCCGGGCGATCCTGGGGGATAACCAGATCTCGATTTCCACCGAGCCGGTCATCCCGGTGATTGCACGGGAAAAAGTGCCGATGTCGGCACCCGGCGTGCCGGCTCCCATGATTCCTGTGGACGAGGCGATCAAGATCGCCACACAGCGCATTCCTGGCCTGGAGGCGAGCTTCATCAGCCTGCCGCTCAATGCCTATAGCCACCTGCAGATCGGCGGGCGCGGCTGGTATCCGCTGATGTTCCAGACCGCGCAGATCAACCCCTATGACGGCGAAGTCGCGGCGGCGCACTTGCTGTCCGACCGCTCGAAGCTGGAGTTCGTCACCGAATCCATGCGCCCGCTGCACACCGGCGACTTTGGTGGGATCTGGATCAAGCTGATCTGGGCATTCTTTGGCCTGATCATGAGCATGATGGTGTTGAGCGGCCTGCTGATCTGGACCAAGCGCACCGCCCTGGCCACCCTCAATGCCCTCAAGCGTGAAGCCAAGACCCAACACAAGCCGGCGGCCGCCCCCGCCAGGCAGGCTGAAACCTCGGAGGTCACCCCATGAGCAAGGTCGCTGCTGCTAAACCTTCGGCGCTGCGGGCCTTCTGGCTGAAATGGCGCTTCCACATCAATGTGCTGCTGTTGCTGATCCCCCTGGGCTTCATGCCCAAGTACTTCGCTGACGCGGCGCTGTTTCGTGGCGACACCGGCATCGGCGAGCGAGTGGCCGGTGAGGTGCAGGTCGGGCCCTGGAGCCTGACCCTGGCGGAGTTCCGCAATGAAGGCCCGCGCCCCGACCCAGCCGGGCCAATGAAGTTCTTCAATGCCGCCCTGTGCGACACCTGTGCCGAACAGGTCAAGGCCACCTACCTGCGCATCGGCAAGCCGCGCAGCCTGCGCGCCGCCGGGGTGATCTTCTTTGGCACGCCATACCGCATGGGCGCTGGCCTGCCGATCCCGGAACGCACACCCGCCGACGCCGAACTGTGGGTCACCATGGAAGGCTGGGACGGCACGATGCACCAGGGTTCCATCCCGTTGAGCCAGGCCTCGCCTGCCACTATTGCCTGGCTGAACAAGCAAGGAGTTAAACCATGACTTTGATGCGCATGACCCGCGCCTGTGGCGTCCTGCTGATGTGCGCCGGTTTCAGTACCGTCGCCCTGGCCCACAACCCGATGTGTGAATGCAAGGAAATCCCCGGCGAGCAGATCCAGTGCAAAGGCGGCTTCTCCGACGGCAGCGGCGCACCCGGCGTGACCCTCGATGTGATCGGCTATGACGAAACCATCCTGGTGCCCGGCAAGCTGGGTGAGGACTCGACCCTGACCTTCAAGAAACCGTCTGCCGAGTTCTACGTGTTGTTTGATGCAGGCCCCGGCCACGTGGTGGAAATCGACCAAGCGGATATCCAGCCGCAATGACGACCACACAGGTTGTACGCCCCGCCGGCGCCGGTCATGAAACCCTCTACGTGCTGCTGTTGTGCCTGATCATCCTCGCGGTGGCAGGCTCGGTGATCGCGCTGCACGGTGAATCCCAGGAAGTGGCGGCCGTGCCCAGCCATCAATTGGATGCGCGCCGCGACCTGAGCGCCGCCGAGCAAGGCATCTACGCCGACCTGCGGGTGACCCTGGATGAGATCCAGCTGTTGCAGCAGGAGCAAAGCGCGCTGCCCAGCCCGGCGCAACTGGCCGAAGAAGGCTTCGCGCCCTTTGCCCAGGATGCCAGTTCGGTCAGCCGTGGCGATCATCGCTGGCGATTGCTTGAGCCCTCGGCCTACCTGGGCTTGAGCCAGGCACCGGCCACCGCCGGCTCGCTGCTGATGCGCGTGCACGGTACCGAACCGGATATCTGGCTCAATCGCCAGGCCAACCTCGCCGCCCCTTCCGACCTCACTGACCAGGCGCTGATTGCGGCCGGCTGGCAGCAAGTGGTTGCGCAATTCGATGCCGGCGTCACCCGCCAGCACCGTCACTGAACGAGAAGACCGATTGCCCATGTCTATTTCATCTCCCCTGTTGCGCCTGTTGCTGGTTGGCCTGTTCAGCCTGATGCTCGCTCCATTGGCTAACGCCGAGGCTGCCAAACGCCTGCGTATCGGTATCACCCTGCACCCTTATTACAGCTACGTGGCGAATATCGTCGGCGACAAGGCCGAAGTGGTGCCGCTGATTCCGGCCGGTTTCAACCCGCATGCCTACGAGCCACGCGCCGAAGACATCAAGCGCATCGGCACCCTGGACGTGATTGTGCTCAACGGCGTCGGCCATGATGATTTTGCCGACCGCATGATCGCCACCAGCGAACGCCCGGACATCCCGGTGATCGAGGCCAACGCCAACGTACCGCTGCTGGCGGCCACCGGTAACGCCGCGCGCGGCGCGGGCAAGGTGGTCAACCCGCATACCTTCCTGTCGATCAGTGCGTCGATTGCCCAGGTCAACAACATCGCCCGCGAATTGGGCAAGCTCGACCCGGACAACGCCAAGACCTACACCCAGAACGCTCGCGCCTACGGCAAGCGCCTGCGCCAGATGCGCGCTGATGCCCTCGCCAAGTTGACCAGCGCGCCCAACCCGGACCTGCGCGTGGCCACCGTGCACGCGGCCTATGACTACCTGCTGCGCGAGTTCGGCCTGGAAGTCACCGCTGTGGTCGAACCGGCCCACGGCATCGAGCCAAGCCCGAGTCAGTTGAAGAAGACCATCGATGAACTGCGCGCCCTGGACGTGAAGGTGATCTTCTCGGAGATGGATTTCCCGTCCACCTACGTCGACACCATCCAACGTGAGTCCGGGGTCAAACTGTACCCGCTGTCGCATATTTCCTACGGCGAATACAGCGCCGAGAAGTACGAAGTCGAGATGACCGGCAACCTCAACACGGTGGTGCGAGCCATTCAGGAGTCCGGGTCATGACGGCGGCGGAACAACTGAGTGCAGTCAGCGTCGGCCCGACACTTGAGTTCGACCAGATTGCGCTGACGCTCGGTCGCACCGTGATCCTTGATGACGTGAGCTTCCAGGTACAGCCGGGCAGCATTCATGCGCTGGTCGGCCCCAACGGCGGCGGCAAAAGCTCGCTGATCAAGACACTGCTGGGCCAGACACCTCATCAGGGACGGTTGAGCCTGCACTGGCCGGCCACGCCCGGCACTATTGGCTATGTGCCCCAGGCCCTGGAGTTCGACCGGGGCTTGCCGATGACCGTGGATGATTTCATGGCGGCCATGTGCCAACGGCGTCCGGCGTTTCTGGGCCTGTCCAAGCATTACGCCGGCGCGATTGGCGATGCGCTGGAGCGCGTCGGCATGCAAGACAAACGCAAGCGGCGCATGGGCGCGCTGTCCGGCGGTGAGCGCCAGCGCGTGTTGCTGGCCCAGGGACTGATCCCGGCGCCGCAGCTGCTGGTGCTGGATGAACCGATGTCGGCGCTTGATGAAGCCGGTATCCAGGTGTTTGAGCGCCTGCTGAATGACTGGCGCCTGGCGGGAATCACCGTGCTATGGATCGAACATGACCTGGAAGCTGTGGGCCGCCTGGCCGACCGCGTCACTGGCCTCAACCGCCGCGTGCTGTTCGACGCTACGCCTAAAGAGGCGCTGACCCCGGATCGCCTGCTGACCCTGTTCTCTACCCACCCTCGGAGCCCGGCGCAATGAGTTATGAAGCCTTTCGCTTGATGGTCCAGGGCTGGGCCTCTGCCGGTTATCTGCCGGAGGCGCTGGCCTACGGTTTTGTGGTCAACGCCCTGCTCGCCGGTCTGCTGATCGGCCCGGTACTCGGCGGCCTGGGCACTCTGGTGGTGGTCAAGCGCTTCGCGTTTTTCTCCGAAGCGGTCGGCCATGCGGCGCTGACCGGCGTGGCGGTGGGCATCCTGCTCGGTGAACCCTACACCGGCCCGTATGGCGCGCTGTTCGGCTACTGCCTGCTGTTCGGCATCCTGCTCAACTACCTGCGCAACCGCACCGGCCTGGCGCCGGACACCTTGATCGGCGTGTTCCTGTCGGTGTCCCTGGCGCTGGGTGCGAGCCTGTTGCTGATCCTGGCCGGCAAGATCAACGTGCATATCCTCGAGAACGTACTGTTCGGCTCGGTATTGACGGTCAACGGCAACGACCTGCTGGTGCTGGCGGTGGTCGGCTCGTTGGTGATGGCCCTGGCACTGCCGTTGTACAACCGCATCATGTTGGCCAGCTTCAACCCGCAATTGGCGGCGGTACGCGGTGTAGCGGTGAAGACCCTGGACTACCTGTTCGTGATTCTGGTGACGCTGATCACCGTCGCGGCGGTCAAGGTCATCGGCGCGATCCTGGTGGGTGCGCTGCTGGTGATTCCCGCCGCTGCGGCGCGCCTGTTGAGCCAGTCGCTCAAGGGCTTCTTCTGGATCTCCGTCGCGATTGCCACCATCAGCACCCTGTGCGGGATCCTGCTGCCGATCATCTTCGACCTGCCCGTGCCGTCCGGCGCCGCGATCATCCTGGTCGCCGGTATCGCCTTCGCCCTGGCCGCCATCGCGCGCGGCACGGTGCCCAGCCTTAAAGGGAATCTTGGATAATGCGCTTTGTTCTTCGTCCTCTGGCCCTGGCCATCGCCTGTCTGTTCACCACGCCATTGATGGCGGCTGAAGCGACCAAACCGGCTGCCCACGCGGCAAAGCCGGTCAAAGTGTTGGCCTCGTTGCCGATCACCTACGGCCTGGCTGAAGTGCTGCTCAAAGGCACCGACGTGCAGCTTGAACGCGCCGCGCCGGCCAATCTGCCCGGTTCGCGACAAGTGTCCTACTTCACCGGCCGTGGCGCCCCCGCCCTGAATAAGTTGGCGCTGGATGCCGACGCCGCCATCGGCCTGCGTTCGCTGTGGGCCGACGACCCGCTGTACCCGGTGGCGCGGCGCAGCAATATCCGCATCGTCGAAGTCGATGCTGCACGCCCGGTGGACGGCGGTCTGCCTGGCATCGCGGTGCAGCCGGGCGTCACCGATGGTTTGAACAGCCAGCCGTGGCAATCGAGCAACAACATGGGACGCATGGCCGATGTGCTGGCCGCCGACCTGAGCCGCCTCGCCCCCACCGCCAAGCCGAAGATCGACGCCAACCTCGCCGCCCTCAAACAGCGCCTGCTCAAGCTCACCGCCGACAGCGAAGCACGACTGGCCAAGGCGGATAACCTGAGCGTGGTCAGCTTGAGTGATCACTTCGCGTACTTGGTCAGCAGTTTGAATCTGGAAGTGCTCAGCACCGATGCACGGCCCGACGCGGATTGGACGCCTGAGGCGTTGCAGAAACTGAGTGCCGAGTTGAAGGACAACGAGGTGGCGGTGGTGCTGCATCATCGGCAGCCGAGTGAGGCGGTCAAGGCGGCGGTGAGCGCCGGGGGGTCGAAGCTGTTGGTGTTGAATGTGGACGGTGCGGAGCCGGTGACAGAGCTGGAAACCAATGTGGATCAGGTGATCAAGGCGCTGACCCCGTAACATCCACACCGACATGAATGGCATCATGCCGCCAGAACTCCAGGTCGCAATCGATCAACCGCTGGTGCTGGTCATAATTGACCCGGGCGATCCGTAAGCCCGGGCTGCCCACCGACACGCGCAACGCGGCGGCGGCTTCCACTGGCAGTGAGGTCGGCACGATTTCAAAGCGCACGCGCCCGTAGTGCAAATCGTATTTGCGCGCATACAGCTCAGTCATCGACTGATTCAAATCACACGCCAGGATCCCGGGAAAATACTGCGGGTTCAGGTAGTGCTCCACATACAGCACCAAGCGCCCATCGATCCGCCGGCCCCGGCAGATCTGGATCACACTGGACAGCGCCGGCAACTGCAACCACGCACACACCGCAGCCGACGCCGGCTGCAAGCGCGCCGAAATCACTTCGGTGGACGCCACGCGCCCCTGGTCGCTGACCATCGCGTGAAAGTGGCTGCGTTGCATCAGGTTGTAGGCCAGCCGTGGCGGCGAAACAAACCAGCCGCGCCGCTCCTCGCGATAGATCTGGCCTTGGGCTTCCAGTTGTAACAAGGCTTCCCGCACGGTAATCCGGGTGGTACCAAACAACTCGCTGAGCTTGCGTTCGGCGGGTAGTTTGCTGGCAGGCGGCAACAAACCGTGGTCGATCTGCTCTTGCAGCGCCAGGCCAATGGATGTCACCGCCTTGATTGCCTCATCACGCATCAACGTTACCTATCTGGACTAGACCAGCACCGTTCGGGTGCATAAACCGCGCTGTATTTGGGCTGTTACGGTTGCATGCCAGCCTAGGCATTGCAGATGACCGACAGATGACAGTCCGCGTCGATCCCCCGCAGCACACCCTGCAATACATCGGCCAAGTCCAATCAATGCGGGCACTTGGACATGGTCTACGCTCATCCTGAACTTAGCGACATCTACGCTTTGAAAACGACATCGACATGAAACTGTCATCCATCGCGTCTAGATTGGCTCAGGTATTGCTCTGACCTAGACCAACAACACAGCAGAAAAAACCGCCGCGTTGAAAACGCCCAAAGGAGCTTCGGATGAAACAGCTTTTCCTGGCATCACTGTTAGGCTCGACCATTGCCATGTGCACCGCCGCCATGGCCGCTGATACCGATCTAAAAACCCTGGAAGCTGCCGCAAAGGCAGAAGGCGCTGTAAACAGCGTCGGCATGCCCGATGACTGGGCCAACTGGAAAGGCACCTGGGAAGACCTGGCCAAGACCTACGGCCTCAAGCACATCGACACCGACATGAGCTCGGCCCAGGAAATCGCCAAGTTCAAGGCTGAGAAAGACAACGCCAGCGCCGACATCGGCGACGTGGGCGCAGCGTTCGGTCCGATCGCGGTGAAGCAGGAAGTCACCCAACCGTACAAACCGTCCACCTGGGCCCAGGTTCCGGATTGGGCTAAAGACAAAGACGGTCATTGGGCCTTGGCCTACACCGGCACCATCGCGTTTATCGTCAACAAGAAGCTGCTGCACGGTTCTGAAGTGCCAACCAGTTGGGCGGACCTGCAGAACGGCAAGTACAAGGTCTCCATCGGCGACGTGAGCACCGCGGCACAAGCAGCCAACGGTGTACTGGCAGCGGCCATTGCCAATAAAGGCGACGAAAAGAACATCGCTCCCGGCCTGCTGTTCTTCACCAAGATCGCTCAGCAAGGCCGTCTCTCGCTGTCCAACCCGACCATCGCCACCATGGAAAAAGGCGAAGTCGAAGTGGGCGTGGTCTGGGACTTCAACGGCCTGAGCTACAAGGCCAAGATGGCCAACCCGGATGACTACGTGGTGTTGATCCCATCGGACGGCTCGGTGAAATCCGGCTACACCACCATCATCAACAAATACGCCAAGCACCCGAACGCCGCCAAGCTGACCCGCGAATACATCTTCAGCGACGCCGGCCAGCTCAACCTGGCGAAAGGCAATGCGCGCCCGATTCGCGCTGAAACCGACCTGAAACTGCCGGCCGACATCGCCAAGAACCTGATCCCGGGCGAGCAGTACACCAAGGCCAACCCGCAGCCGATCAAGGATGCGGATGCCTGGGAAGCCACGTCCAAGAAGCTGCCTCAGTTGTGGAACGAGCAGGTCATCGTAGAGATGAAGTAAAGGTCTGAAATGCAGTCAGTGTGGGAGCTGGCTTGCCTGCGATAGCGGTGTATCAGTCGACATAGATGGTGAATGTCAGACCGCTATCGCAGGCAAGCCAGCTCCCACATTTTGACCCAGTTAAGTCAGAAAAATTGAGTCAAACCTACTGTCGCGGAGCCCCAGCCCCCATGAAGCACACTGTCATCCTTGTCGTGCTCGACGGCCTGAACTTCGAGGTTGCCCGACACGCCATGGGGCACTTGCAGGCCTACGTCGGCGCAGGACGCGCAGCCCTCTACAAACTGGAATGTGAACTGCCCGCCCTGTCCCGCCCGCTGTATGAATGCATCCTCACCGGCGTGCCTCCAATCCAGAGCGGCATCGTGCACAACAACGTCTCGCGCCTGTCCCACCAGCGCAGCATTTTCCATTACGCCACCGACGCCGGGCTGACCACGGCAGCGGCGGCTTACCATTGGGTCAGCGAGTTGTACAACCGTACGCCCTTCATCGCCGCCCGCGACCGTCATACCGACGACAAGTCACTGGCGATCCAGCACGGGCATTTCTACTGGAATGACCATTACCCGGATTCCCACCTGTTTGCCGACGCCGAGAGCCTGCGCCTCAAACACGCGCCGAACTTCCTGGTGGTGCACCCGATGAACATCGACGACGCCGGCCACAAGCACGGCCTCGACACCCCGCAATACCGCAACAGCGCACGCTCGGCCGACATTATCCTGGCCGACTACCTGCAAGTCTGGCTCGACGCCGGTTACCAAGTGCTGGTGACCGCCGACCACGGTATGAACAACGACCGTTCCCATAACGGCCTGTTGCCGGAAGAGCGAGAAGTGCCGCTGTTCGTTCTCGGCAATGCCTTCAGCCTCGACCCCAACGCCACACCGAAACAGACCGACCTCTGCGGCACCGTCTGCGAGTTGCTGGGCGTGCCCCACGACAAACCTGTCTGCCGGGAGCTGTTGAAATGATCCGTGGCAAATGGTTGGCGCTGCTGTGCCTGGTGCCCTTCGCGCTGTTCTTTATCGTGTTTGAAATTGCCCCGCTGGTGTGGGTGCTGATCAACAGCCTGCAAACTGAAGAAGCCGGTTGGGGCGTGGAAAACTTCGTACGCATCTTCAGCTCGAAGTTCTACCTGCAAGCCATCCAGTTCAGTTTGGAAATCAGCTTCTACTCCAGCATCTTCGGCATCATCATCGCCACGCTGGGCAGCTACTCGTTGCGCCGGGTGGATTCGCCGCTGCGCAATTTCGTCACCGCCTTCGCCAACATGACCAGCAACTTTTCCGGTGTGCCCTTGGCCTTCGCGTTCATCATTTTGCTGGGCTTCAACGGCAGCATCACGATCATGCTCAAGCAGGCGGGGATCATTCAGGACTTCAATCTGTATTCGAAGACCGGCTTGATCATCCTCTATACCTACTTCCAGATTCCCCTGGGCGTGTTGCTGCTGTACCCGGCCTTCGATGCGTTGCGCGAAGACTGGCGTGAGTCGGCTGCACTGCTCGGCGCGAATGGCTGGCAGTTCTGGCGGCATATCGGCCTGCCCGTGCTCACCCCGGCCCTGCTCGGTACGTTCGTGATTCTGTTGGCCAACGCCTTGGGCGCCTATGCCACGGTGTACGCCTTGACCACTGGTAACTTCAACGTGCTGCCGATCCGTATCGCCGGGCTGGTCTCCGGTGATGTGTCCCTCGACCCGAACTTGGCCAGCGCCCTGGCCGTGGTGCTGGTGGCGCTGATGACCGTGGTCACCGTGGTCCATCAACTGCTGCTCAAGAGGAGCTACCATGTCTCGCGCTGAAGCCGGCCCGGCCTCCCTCTACCATCGGGTGGTGGTGTGGCTGCTGTTTGCAATCCTGGTACTGCCGTTGATAGGCACCTTTGTCTACTCCATTGCCAGCAGTTGGTCGGCGACCATCCTGCCCGCCGGCTTCACGGTGAAATGGTACGTGCAGCTGTGGAGCGACCCGCGCTTCCTGATGGCCTTCGGGCAATCGTTGCTGGTGTGTGTCGGCGCGCTGATCCTGTCGGTGGTGCTGATTTTGCCGCTGCTGTTTGTGGTGCATTACCACTTCCCCAAGCTCGATGCGCTGATGAACATCCTGATCCTGCTGCCCTTCGCGGTACCACCGGTGGTGTCGTCAGTGGGCCTGCTGCAACTGTATGGCTCCGGGCCGATGGCGATGGTCGGCACGCCGTGGATTCTGATCGGTTGCTACTTCACCGTGGCGCTGCCGTTCATGTACCGGGCGATCACCAACAACCTGCAGGCGATCAACCTGCGCGACCTGATGGACGCGTCACAACTGCTCGGCGCCAGCACCTGGCAAGCGGCGATCCTGGTGGTGCTGCCGAACCTGCGCAAAGGCTTGATGGTGGCGTTGCTGCTGTCGTTCTCGTTCCTGTTCGGTGAGTTCGTGTTCGCCAACATTCTGGTGGGTACCCGCTACGAAACCCTGCAGGTCTACCTGAACAACATGCGCAACAGCAGCGGCCATTTCACCAGTGCCGTCGTGATTTCCTATTTCTTCTTTGTGCTGGTGCTGACCTGGGCCGCCAATATCTTGAACAAGGACAAAAGCCAATGAGCTTCGTCAGCGTCCAACACCTGCAAAAAGGCTACGCCGGCACTCCGGTGTTCAGTGATATCAACTGCGAGATCGCCAAGGGTGAGTTCGTCACCCTGCTCGGTCCGTCCGGTTGCGGCAAATCCACGCTGCTGCGCTGCATCGCCGGCCTGACCTCGGTGGACAGTGGGAAAATCCTGCTGGATGGGCAGGACATCGTCCCGTTGAGCCCGCAGAAACGTCACATCGGCATGGTGTTCCAGAGCTATGCACTGTTCCCCAACATGACCGTGGAGCAGAACGTCGCCTTCGGCCTGCGCATGCAGAAGGTCAATGCCGACGACAGCCACAAGCGCGTGCAGGAAGTGCTGCAACTGGTGGAACTCAAGGACCTGGCCGGTCGTTACCCGCACCAGATGTCCGGCGGCCAGTGCCAGCGCGTCGCCCTCGCCCGCTCCCTGGTCACCCGCCCGCGCCTGTTGTTGCTGGATGAGCCGCTGTCGGCGCTGGATGCACGCATTCGCAAGCACCTGCGTGAACAGATCCGCCAGATCCAGCGCGAACTGGGGCTGACCACCATCTTCGTGACCCATGACCAGGAAGAAGCCCTGACCATGTCCGACCGGATCTTCCTGATGAACCAGGGCAAGATCGTGCAGAGCGGCGATGCCGAAACCCTCTATACCGCGCCTGTCGATGTGTTCGCCGCCGGTTTCATCGGCAACTACAACCTGCTGGACGCCGACAAGGCCACCCAGTTGCTGCAACGCCCGATCAACAGCCGCATCGCCATTCGCCCGGAGGCCATCGAACTGAGCCGCGACGGCGAACTGGATGCCCTGGTGCGCAGCCACAGCCTGTTGGGCAACGTGATTCGCTACCGCATCGAAGCGCGCGGCGTGGAACTGGTGGTGGATGTGCTCAACCGCTCGGCCGACGACCTGCACCCGGACGGACAACGCCTGGCACTTTCCATCGACCCAAGCGCCCTGTGTGAAGTAGCCTGATGCAACGATTGATTGAGAGAGCATGACCGATGGCATTGGTAATTTTTGATCTGGACGACACCCTCATCCACGGCGACTGCGCCACCCTGTGGAGCGAGCAGATGGGCCGCCTGGGCTGGGTCGACCCTGAATCGTTCATGCGCAAGAACCACGAACTGATGGACGCCTACAGCCAGGGCAAACTGAAGATGGAAGACTTCATGGACTTCAGCCTGGAGCCGATGATCGGCCGCACGCCGGAGGAAATCGAGCATCTGGTGGAGCCGTGGGTCGAGGACGTGATCGAGCCGCTGATCTACAGCGACGCCACCAAGACCATCGCCCGTCACCGCGCGAAGGGTGATCGGATTCTGGTGATCTCGGCGTCGGGCACGCACCTGGTCACGCCGATTGCGGCGCGGATCGGGATTGATGAAGTGCTGGGTATTGAATTGGATGTCAGCCATGGCGTGTACAGCGGGCGCACCGTGGGTGTGCTGACCTATCGCGAGGGCAAGATCACTCGGTTGCTGGAATGGTTGGAAAAGGAAGGTGAAACGCTGGAGGGCGCGTATTTCTATTCGGATTCGCGCAATGATTTGCCGTTGCTGTTGAAGGTGGATCATCCGCAGGTGGTGAACCCGGACCCGGTATTGCGCGAGCACGCCGAAAAAGCTGGCTGGCCAATCCACGATTGGACCTGACACACCACTCCCTGTAGGAGCCGGCTTGCCAGCGATGGCGGTGTGTCAGATGAAACATTCTTCATCGATACACCGCCATCGCTGGCAAGCCGGCTCCTACAGTTTTGATCGCGTTGCAATTCAGGCCAAAGATTCGTCGATCACCAACACTAACTTCCCGGAAATCTGGTTGGTCGCCAGCTCGGCAAACGCCGCCTCGGCATCCTTGATCGGGAAGGTCTTGGCCAGTTGCGGGCTCAGCCGCCCTTCAACAAACAACGGCCACACATGCTGGCTCAAGTCACTGAACAGGTCGGCCTTGAACTGATCACTGCGGCTGCGCAGGGTCGAGCCCAACAACTGGATACGCTTGCCCAGTACCTGCGCCAAGTCCAACTGCGCCTCACGGCCACCCATCAAGCCGATCAATACCCAGCGCCCATCCAGGGCCAGCAGCTTCAGGTCCAGCGCCGCATAGTTGCCACCGACCGGGTCGAGGATCACATCAAACGGCCCGAAATCCCGCAACCCTTCGAGGCCATCGGTGCGCACCACGCCGCCCTGGGCGCCGAGTTCTTCGCAATAGGCCAGGCGCTCCGCCGAGCCGACGCTGACCCAGCACGGGCTGCCGAACGCCTTGCACAGCTGGATCGCCGCCGAGCCCACACCACTGGCGCCGGCATGCAGCAACACCTTTTCGCCAGGCCTGAGACCGGCCAGTTGGAACAGGTTGAGCCACGCAGTGCTGTACACCTCAGGCAATGCCGCCGCTTCGGTCAGCGACAAACCTTCTGGCACCGGCAATACATGACGCGCATCCACCACCACTTCTTCAGCCATGCCACCGCCGGCCAACAGCGCGCAGACACGGTCGCCAACCTGCCAGGATGAGCCCGACCCCACTTCGCTGATCACCCCGGAACACTCCAGGCCCAACACCTGGCTCGCGCCCGGCGGCGGCGGATAAAGCCCGGCGCGCTGTAATAAATCGGCGCGATTGAGGCCCGCTGCCGCCACGCGAATGCGAACTTGCCCTACATCGCAGGTAGGACTGGGTTCTTCCAACCACTCCACATGACCGTCAACGCCTTGCAATGCTTTCACAGTGCCTCCATAGTGAGTCTGGACTGAGCCCGTAGCTGTATCGCCGGGCTTTTTGCATTATGCGACCGGACCATATGGAACCGGCTCCCTCAAAGACGGCCTAATATGCGTTATCAATTGCCCCCGCGTCGAATCAGCATGAAGCATTTGTTCCCCAGCACCGCCCTCGCTCTTTTCATTGGTCTCGGCTTCGCGTCGACATCGACCAATACGTTCGCAGCCAACAGCTGGGACAACCTTCAGCCGGATCGCGATGAGGTGATTGCCAGCCTTAACGTCGTCGAACTGCTCAAGCGCCATCACTACAGCAAGCCGCCGCTGGACGACGCGCGCTCGGTGATCATCTATGACAGCTACCTCAAGCTGCTGGACCCGTCGCGCAGCTACTTCCTGGCCAGTGATATCGCCGAGTTCGACAAGTGGAAGACGCAGTTCGACGACTTCCTCAAGAGCGGCGACCTGCAACCCGGCTTCACCATCTACAAGCGTTACCTGGACCGCGTCAAAGCGCGTCTGGACTTCGCCCTGGGTGAGCTGGACAAAGGCGTCGACAAGCTCGACTTCACCCAGAAGGAAAGCCTGCTGGTCGACCGTAAGGACGCGCCTTGGCTGACCAGCACCGCCGCCCTCGATGACCTGTGGCGCAAACGCGTCAAGGACGAGGTGCTGCGCCTGAAGATCGCCGGCAAAGAGCCTAAGGCCATCCAGGAGCTGCTGACCAAGCGCTACAAGAATCAGCTGGCACGTCTGGACCAGACCCGTGCCGAAGATATCTTCCAGGCCTACATCAACACCTTCGCGATGTCCTACGATCCGCACACCAATTATCTGTCGCCAGATAACGCGGAAAACTTTGATATCAACATGAGTCTGTCGCTGGAGGGCATCGGTGCCGTCCTGCAAAGCGACAATGACCAGGTCAAGATCGTGCGCCTGGTGCCGGCAGGTCCGGCAGACAAGACCAAGCAAGTGGCTCCGGCCGACAAGATCATCGGTGTTGCCCAGGCCGACAAAGAAATGGTCGACGTGGTCGGCTGGCGCCTGGACGAAGTGGTCAAGCTGATCCGTGGGCCGAAAGGCAGCGTGGTGCGCCTGGAAGTGATTCCGCACACCAATGCACCGAACGACCAGACCAGCAAGATCGTGTCCATCACCCGTGAAGCGGTGAAGCTCGAAGACCAGGCCGTGCAGAAGAAAGTCCTCAACCTCAAGCAGGATGGCAAGGACTACAAGCTGGGCGTGATTGAAATCCCGGCCTTCTACCTGGACTTCAAGGCGTTCCGTGCGGGCGATCCGGACTACAAGTCCACCACCCGCGACGTTAAGAAAATCCTGACAGAACTGCAGAAGGAAAAAGTCGACGGCGTAGTGATCGACCTGCGCAACAACGGCGGCGGTTCCCTGCAGGAGGCCACGGAGCTGACCAGCCTGTTCATCGACAAGGGCCCGACCGTGTTGGTGCGCAACGCTGACGGCCGTGTGGATGTGCTGGAAGACGAGAACCCGGGCGCCTTCTACAAAGGCCCGATGGCGCTGCTGGTCAACCGCCTCTCGGCCTCGGCTTCGGAGATTTTCGCCGGCGCCATGCAGGACTACCACCGCGCCCTGATCATCGGCGGCCAGACCTTCGGCAAAGGCACCGTGCAGACCATCCAGCCGCTGAACCATGGCGAACTGAAACTGACGCTGGCCAAGTTCTACCGGGTTTCCGGGCAGAGCACCCAGCACCAGGGCGTACTGCCGGACATCGATTTCCCGTCGATCATCGACACCAAGGAAATCGGCGAAAGCGCCCTGCCGGAAGCCATGCCGTGGGACACCATCCGCCCGGCGATCAAGCCCGCTTCGGATCCGTTCAAGCCATTCCTGGCGCAGTTGAAGGCTGACCACGACACCCGCTCCGCCAAGGATGCCGAGTTCGTGTTCATCCGCGACAAGCTGGCCCTGGCCAAGAAGCTGATGGAAGAAAAAACCGTCAGCCTCAACGAAGTGGACCGCCGCGCGCAGCACACCGACATCGAAAACAAGCAACTTGCACTGGAAAACATCCGCCGCAAGGCCAAGGGTGAAGATCCACTCAAGGAGCTGAAGAAAGAAGACGAAGATGCGTTGCCGACCGAAGCGGATAAAACCAAGCCGGAAGACGACGCCTACCTGGCCGAGACGGGCCGGATCCTGCTGGACTACCTGAAGATCACTAAGCAGGTGGCCAAGCAATAAATGATGGCGATTTAATGTGATCGCTCAGCAGAGTGTCATCATATAGACATCATTCTGTCGTGAAATGAAGGACCGCAGGTTTCCAGCCTGCGGTCCTTTTTTTTCGATCGAGATCGCCATGACCATGACCGAACAGCTGAATGCATTGGGCGTTATCCTGGCTCAAGGCAGTTTGCACAGCCTGTTCCAACCGATCATCAGCCTGTCTGAAAGGCGCATTCTCGGCTATGAAGCCCTCAGTCGTGGTCCTTCCAACAGCCCGTTGCACTCCCCCATCGCCCTCTTCTCGGTGGCCAGCCAGGCGGGGCGACTCAGTGAGCTGGAGATCGCCTGCCGCGAAAGCGCGTGCCGACGCTTCAGTGAACAGAAGCTGCCGGGCAAGCTGTTCCTCAACGTCTCGCCACAATCCCTGATGGAAACCGCGCATCAACCGGGGCGTACCCTGCAATTGCTGCGTGACTTCGGCATCCCACCCAGCCAAGTGGTGATCGAACTCACTGAGCAAACCCCCACCAACGATATCGACCTGCTGCAAACGGCCCTGCACCACTACCGCAACATGGGATTCTCAATTGCCCTGGATGACTTGGGCGCCGGTTATTCCAGCCTGCGCCTATGGTCGGAGTTGCGCCCGGATTATGTGAAGATCGACCGACACTTCATCGACGGCATCCATCAGGACGCGCTCAAACGGGAATTTGTCGGCTCCATCCTGCAAATCGCCAAGGCGTCGCGTGCCCAAGTGATTGCCGAAGGGATCGAGTTGCCTGAAGAGTTGGCGGTACTGACGGAGATGGGCGTGGACCTGGTCCAAGGTTACCTGCTCTGCCGCCCGCAGGAGCAGCCGCCGCAGGAAGCGCGCCTGATGCTGCCCAAGCCTGACAGCGCCAACGTGGCGCTGAACGACGAAGGCAGCGACCTGAGCGCCTTACTCAGCGAACAGCCTGCGGTGGATCAGGACACCGCCACCGCCCAGGTGCTGGAAGCGTTCCGGCGCCAGGCCAACCTCAATTCCCTGGCGGTGCTGGATGGGCGTGGGCACCCGATCGGTATCGTCCACCGGCATTCACTGTCGGATGCGCTGCTGAAACCCTTCGCCACGGACCTGTTTGCGCGCAAGCCCATCAGTCGCTTGATGAGCACCGACTTTCTGGCAGTGGAGCTGACCCAGTCCCTGCAACAAGTCAGCCGTTTGCTCACCAGCCGCGCGCGGCAACGCATCGAAGAAGACTTCATCATCACGCTCAATGGCGATTATCTGGGCCTCGGCCGGGTGATCGATGTGCTCAAGCTGATCACCGAATTGAAGATCCAACAAGCGCGCTACGCCAACCCGCTGACCCTGCTACCCGGCAACGTGCCGATCCAGCAGTGCCTGACGCGCCTGTTGCAGCAACAGCGTGAATCGGTGATCTGCTACGTGGATATCGACAGTTTCAAGCCATTCAACGATATCTACGGCTATGGGCGTGGGGATGAGGTGTTGTTGTGCCTGGCGCAGTGCTTGAATGACCGCGTGGACCCCAGCCGCGATTTTGTCGGGCATATCGGCGGCGACGACTTTTTGCTGGTGCTGGGCCCGCAGGATTGGCGCAAACGCCTTAATCAGCTGCTGGATGACTTCCACACCCAATGCCGGCGCTTCTACCGTGCCGAACACCTTGAAGCAGGTTGTTTCGTGGCGCTCAACCGCCAGGGCGTGCGCCAGGAGTTTGCGCTGCTGTCACTGTCCATCGGCGTGGTGCATTTGTATCCACAGGCCTGTGGACAACTCGATGCCAGCCAGTTGGCGGAGCTGGCCTCGCAGGCCAAGCACCATGCCAAGGACATGGCCGGCTATAGCATCCATGTGATCGACAGCATGGACGCGCTGCCCCAAGCGCTTTAGGCCTCTGCGGATTCCGGGTATTCGTATTCGAACACCCGCACCACTTCGGAGGCGTGCCAGGAGGCCGCGGCCACACCATCGGACGGCCCGCTGAAGCGGCCCAAGCGCTCGACACATTCAAAGAAACCGGTACGCGGCAGGCGACTGGCGCCCTGACTGATCACCAGCGAGCTGCGCAGCGGCTGCTCGGCCTTGGCGTCCAGCGCCGCCAGGTGTTCCAGGGCGGCGGCCAGGGTTTGCATGGCCGGTGTAGGGAATTGCAGGCGCTCCAGCAGCGCGCGGTAGGTCAGCAGATGGCGCTGGCGGCGCGCCTGGTCCAGTTCGTTGAGTAACCCATCCCAGTGTTGACGGCTGATACGTAGGCTCAAGATTCATCCCTCCAACCTGCAACGCCCAATTCCCAGGCCAGGCTGCGGCGGATCGCGGCATCCGGCTGGCGTTCACCACTTTCAATCAATCCAAGATACGAGGGGCTGATACCCACGGTGCGGGCCAGGGTCTCGATAGCCAGGCCTTTGGCTTCGCGCAAGCCGCGCAGGGCTGCGAGCGGGCGCAGGTCCTGATCAGGGGCAGCTTGGGCAGTCGATGAAAGAGGAGGTAGCGTTGGCTGTTGCTGACCGGCAGCTTTTAGCAGCGCCTGGTACTGGTCCCATGGCAACACCGCGTATTCGGGTTCGCCATTGCGTGAAATTATCTGAATATCCATGACCGCCCCGTAGGATAACAACACTTACTGAGTAAGCTCTTTCCTTAGGAGTGTAATCCTAACAGCCACAAAGGTCGCAGGGGGATAGTCACATCATCCGTTTTTTTGCGGTCTTTCCTTGGACAGCAGCGCGGGCGTCGCAGGTAGGCGCTCAACCACGGCAAGCTTTTCCGGACGCTGGGCGTCGCGCCAGGCGCGAAAAGCGCTCAGTTCGCCGTCCAGGGTCTTCATGACCCATGCCAGCACGGCAATGTCGTCCAGCATGCCAAACATGGGGATAAAGTCCGGGATCGCATCAATCGGGCTAAGGAAGTACATCAAGCCTGCCACCACCGAGATCAGTGCCTTGGGACTGATCGCCCGGTACTCGCCGCGCCAGTAAGCCAGGCACAAGGCCTGGAGCAACTTGAGGTCATCCTTGAGCTTGCCCAGTCGATTACCCTGGCTGGAGCCCTTGGCAGCGACGGCGAACAGCAGTGTCGGCAAGCGGCCACGGCCCAGGAGACGTGCAGCCATGGGCAGGAATCGGGTGAAATTGAAGGGTGGTTTCATCGGTCACTCCAGTTCCAGGCGACATAAAAGGTTATCCACACAAATTGTGGATAACCTTGTGAACAGAGCCTATTTTCTGCGCTGAAAGCCACGTACTACAAGGCTTGCAGTCAGATCGGGCGTTTTTTGCGCACTGAAAAAAAACCCAAGATTTCATTGACTTGGCATTGATGTGCGGCTACCCGTACTCGAGTCTTATATCAGACTGCTACCTGCCACAGACGTTCGTTTGGATCTGCACTGGCTTCAATGTGGGAGCTGGCTTGCCTGCGATTGCGGCGTTTTAGTCATAGAGGGGCTGGCTGATCCACCGCTATCGCAGGCAAGCCAGCTCCCACATTTAGAAATGTGCACCTCCCAGAAACAACAACGCCCCGTCGAGACGGGGCGTTGTGTGTTCAGGCGCCTGTTACTTCTTGGCAGCCGGTGCAGCAGGAGCGTCAGCCTTGGCTGGGTCCTTGATGGCCAGCAGTTCCAGGTCGAACACCAGCACGGAGTTGGCTGGGATCGCTGGGCTTGGGCTTTGTGCGCCGTAGGCCAGGTCGGAAGGAATGTACAGCTCGACCTTCTCGCCGACGTGCATCAGTTGCAGGCCTTCGACCCAACCTGGGATCACGCCGCTGACAGGCAGGTCAATCGGGCTACCGCGATCCACGGAGCTGTCAAAGGTAGTACCGTTGGTGAGTTTGCCGGTGTAGTGCACAGTCACCACGTCAGTCGGCTTAGGCTGGGCGCCGTCGGCTTTCTTGACGATCTTGTACTGCAGACCGGAAGCGGTGGTGACTACGCCGTCTTTCTTGGCGTTGTCTTCGAGGAATTTCTTGCCGGCGGCTGCCGACTCTTCGCTCATTTTGGTCATGCGTTCTTCAGCACGCTTCTGCAGTGCGGCAAACGCTTCAACCAGCTCGTCGTCTTTGAGCTTTTGCTCTTTCTTGCCGACGGCATCTTCGATGCCTTGGGCTACTGCTTTGGAGTCCAGGTCATCCATGCCTTCTTGGGCAAGGCTCTTGCCCATGTTCAGGCCGATGCCGTAGGAAGCTTTCTGCGCCGGGGTTTTCAGCTCTACGCTGGTCTGCGAATCACAACCCGCAAGTACCAGGCTAACCAGGGCCACCGCCGCCGCCAACCGATGCTGTTTCATGCTATTTCCTTGTTCATGCGCCAAAAGGGCATTCGAATAAAGTCGCGAGCTTATCAGGCGGCCACGACCAATGGCTACCGGCATGTGAGCGGGAAACTTCTGATAAGTTCACGTGTTTAAAAGCATTTTCATTCATGATGGAGGCCCGCGACGGATCGCGGGGCCGCCCACTACCGGGCTCATGGCCACTTGCCGCACTTGTGCCGTAGTGGCATAACAGCGCTACAACTCGACAAGGATAGTTATCTTGCGCATTTTTTCCCGTGTTTTACTCCTGATATTCGCCATTTTGGTCCTAGTACTGGCCGTGGTGCTCTATTACACCGTCAACCCCAAGCTGCCGGACTACGTGCCCGTGGAGCAGGTGCACTACCAGGACCAATGGAGTGCCGCCGACCGCCAGACCTATTACTTCACGCCCCAGGGCACCCAGGTAAAAGGCCTGCACTACGACTGGTTCACCGCCCTCGAATTGCCGTTTTCCGAGCAGCGTTTTGCTACGCCGGCGTATCTGGCGCGCTTCGGTTTCCTGGTCGACCCCAAACAAGTGCCCACCGCACAAAACCCCGGCAACCTGCCAGTGGGTTTCGCCCGGCATAAAAACGCCGACAGCAACGCCGAATACCTGGATATCACCTGCGCCGCCTGCCACACCGGCGAACTGCGTTACAAAAACCAGGCCCTGCGTATCGATGGCGGTTCCGCCCAGCACGTATTGCCGTCCAGCGTGCCAACCTTGCGCGGCGGCAGTTTTGGCCAGGCCCTGGTTGCCAGCCTCGCCGCCACCTATTACAACCCGTGGAAGTTCGAGCGTTTCGCCCGGCAGGTGCTGGGGGATCGCTACGACGCCGAGCACAAGCAATTGCGCCAGGACTTCAAGCAGTCGCTGAACAAGTTCCTCAAGGTGGCCTGGAACGATACCCACCGCGGCCTCTACCCCACCGAAGAAGGCCCCGGCCGCACGGACGCCTTTGGCCGTATCGCCAATGCCAGCTTTGGCGATGCCATTTCTGCGGACAACTATCGCGTCGCCAACGCACCGGTGGACTACCCGCAGCTGTGGGATATCTGGACGTTCGATTGGGTGCAGTGGAACGGTTCGGCCCAGCAACCCATGGCACGCAATATCGGTGAAGCCCTGGGTGTCGGTGCGACGCTTACTTTTTTCGACGCCGCCGGCCAGCCGCTTCAGGGCGATGCGCGTTACCCGTCCAGCGTAAGGGTGCGCGACCTCAACCTGATCGAAGAAACCCTGCAACGCCTCAAGCCACCGACCTGGCCCGAGGACCTGTTCGGCAGTATCGACAAGCCGCTCGCCGCCCAAGGCCGTGCACTGTTCGCCGAAAACTGCGCCGGCTGCCACGTGCCCAGCGTCATCCAGGAAGGCGGACGCCCGGTGCAACAGCTGAAAATGCTGCCAGTGGACTACATCGGCACCGACCCCGGCACCGCCAGCAACATCGCCGATCAGCGCTATGACCTCAGCGCGTTGCAATGGGACCTGGCGGAACTGGCCAAGCTCAACGTCGAGCTGCACCCGACGCCGACCGAGCCACTGGACCTGAAAAAGATGTCCGTGGCCAAGGGCCTCGCCTACGTCACCGCCTTCGTCGAAGAACATGCCTACCGCGCCGCTGGTGTGACCCCGGCCGAGCGCCCGCGCCTCGACGGTTACGGCCTGCCCATCGGTGTGCGCGAGTTGCGTGCCTACAAGGCGCGGCCATTGGCAGGCGTTTGGGCGACGCCGCCGTTCCTGCATAACGGTTCGGTGCCGACGATCTACCAGTTGCTCTCGCCCCAGGACGAGCGCAGCACCACCTTCTATAAAGGCACATTCAACTACGACCCGCGCCACCTCGGCTTCGAGACCGGTGCGTTCAAGAATGCCTTTGTGTTCGATACCAAAATCACCGGCAACCACAACAGCGGTCACGAATTCCGCGCTGGCCAGCGTGGCAACGGCGTAATCGGCCGTGGCCTGCTGCCGCAGGAACGCTGGGCGCTGCTGGAATACCTCAAAGTGCTGGGCGGCCCGCTGGAGCAACAACTGCCATGATGATTCGATCACCCTACGACCGACCTTCCCTGCTCGCCCGCCTGTGGCTGCGCATCGGCGCGTTCCTCGGCAAGACCCTGCTGTGGCTGGTGGGCCTCGGCCTGCTCGGTTGGCTGGGCGCCAGTGCCTGGTACGCCTGGCAGCACAGCGGCCCGGTGTCACCGAACGAGCAAATTCCGTCCGGTGAGGCGGCGATGACCCAAGGCATCATCCAGACGGCGGTGCGCATCGTTGACCAGCACCGTGAAGGCACGCGCTACCTGCGCGATGCCCATGCCAAGGCCCATGGGTGCGTGAAGGCCGAAGTCAGCGTGTTGGCCGACCTCGACCCAGCGCTGCGCCAGGGCGTATTCACCGAGCCAGGCAAGACCTGGCAGGCGATGATGCGACTGTCCAACGGCAACGCCTACCCGCAGTTCGACAGTATCCGTGATGCGCGGGGCATGGCGCTCAAGCTGCTGGATGTGCCGGGCAAGCAACTGCTGGCCGACCAACAGGCGCGCACGGAACAGGACTTCGTGATGTTCAGCCATCCGAACTTCTTTGTCAGCGATGTGGCGGAGTACGCGCAGAACATCGGCGCGCAAGCGGACGGCAAGAAAGTCCTGGCGTTCTTCCCCAAGGTCGACCCAAGGACCTGGCAGGTGCGACATCTGTTTATCGCCCTGGCGACCCTGGCGCCGGCACCGGCCAGCCCGACGCAAGCCACGTACTTTTCAGTGTCGCCCTACAAGTTCGGTGCGGTCAACGCCAAGTTCCGTGTCGCGCCCGACCCGCAAAGTTGCCCGGAGTATGTGTTGCCCAAGCAAAACCAGGACCTGCCAAACTTCCTGCGCAGCGCCCTGAGCCAGCAGCTGTCCACCGACCGCAAGCCTGCGTGTTTCGTGCTGCAGATCCAGCGGCAGAACCCACAAAAATTCATGCCGATCGAAGACACCAGCATCGAATGGAAGGAGAGTGATGCGCCCTATGAAACCGTGGCCAAGGTACGCATCCCGGCGCAGGATTTCGACACCCCCGAGCAGAACCTGGCGTGCGACAACCAGTCGTTCAACCCTTGGTTTGGTGTAGCGGAGCACCGTCCCATCGGCGGTATCAACCGCTTGCGCAAGGCCGTGTATGAGGCGGTCAGCGATTACCGCCACAGCCGCAACGCCCCGTAAAGAATGCGTAACAATGGACCCGACGGCGTAAGGATTGCGTCGGGTCTATTGAGCCGTTTTCACCTCGCCTCTACCTTGAGCACCTACCCCAACACCCGTAGGAAGTCATCGTGGAAAGCTCAACCCTCGGCATGATCGTACTGACCCTGATCGCCGTGTTCGGCACCGCTTCTTTTTGCTTCGAACACCTGGCGACACGCCAGACCAAAAAGAAAAAAACCGGCCAGCACTGACGCTTATCCGGCCTGTGCTGCCTCTGCCGTTCGAGCCTGCAACCACTGACGAAAACTACGCACCGCCGCCGGCGGGTTGCGGTGGTGCGGTTGCATCAGGTGCAGGCGACCGCGACTGTGCATGCTGTGGGGCAAGGCCATTTGCAGACGGCCGGACTCCAAGTCGCTTTCCAGCAAGCGCTTCCAGCCCAAAGCGACGCCATGCCCCATCACCGCCGATTGCATCAACAGTTGATAGCTGTTGGTCCGCAAGGCATGACGCGGGGTGTAGTAGTCGGCGCCGGCATCAGTGAACCAGTCGGCCCAGGTCAACCAGTCGTGGTGGTGGTCCTCGACGATCAACAAGGTGTGAGCGTGCAGCAAGTGGTGCAGGTCGCGAATCGGGCCGTGACGCTCAAGGTAACCAGGGCTGCACACGGTGATGACCTGCTCGCTGTCGAACACCGGCGACAGTTCCAGGCCGTGGGGCGCGGCCAATTCATCCAGGTGATAGAACAGGCCCAGGTCATATTCGCTGACATCCAGGTGGCTGGGGCTTTCGCTGCACAGGATGCGGATATCCAGGTCCGGGTGGTCGTGCTGGAACTGCGGCAACAGACCGGCCAGCCAGATGGAACTGATGGTGGGCGTGCTGGCCAGGGTCAACTGGCGATCGGCACCGCGCCTGCGCAACTCGGCGGACTCGCGATCAAGCTCGCGCAACAGGCGTTGGACGGTACGGAAATAACGCACCCCAGCGGGTGTCAGGCTCAAGCCCTGGGCCAGCCGATAAAACAGTGGACGGGCCAGGTCTTCTTCGAGACGTTTGACCTGCCGGCTGACCGCACTTTGGGTCAAATTCAGTTCGTGGGCCGCCTGGGTAAAGCTCAAATGGCGGGCGGCCGCTTCGAAGGTCTGCAAGCAATTGAGGGGAGGAAGATCGACGTTTCGGCGCGACATGAGCAAGTCCATTAGCAATAACGGGCCCAGGTTACCCCAGGCCCGCAGAGATCACGTTGGCGAGCATCCTGCCAGTTGCCTGCTCAGAGTGCGACCCTGGCCACGCGTTTACTCCATTGCCGGCGGTGCTCAAGCTGGCCATTTTCCCAGGCGGTCTGCTCCGCTTCGATGTAGAACCACTCGGCGTCGGCGTGCACGCTCAAATGGCTTTCCACCTCCACGGCCCACTCGTCGCGGCCGACTCGGTAGTGCCATTCAATGTCAGCCTGCGTCGACAGCGGATCCCAGGGCAAGGTGCGGTATTGCTCGGTGCAACGTTGGTCCACCGACAGGCCATGGTCGGTAAAACGCACCGCCCCCAAATCATCTTCGATTTTCACGCAGACTTCACCACTGCCGACGTCTTCGATCAAGGTGCGTTTCGGCGCAGCGGCGCGTAGGACCTCCATCGCTACCGGCGTAGCCGACTGCGGCGCTTCGAACGGGCAGTCCACCGCCTCGCCTTTGAATATCGGCAGTTGCAGGCTTTGCAGGGTGGGTAGCAACGTCAGGGTGGTCAATTCACGGCTCGGCCACAGCAGCGGGAAACTCGCCGTGCTGAGCGCCAGACGCAAACGGTAGCCGGCGGGCAGGCGCATGCCGATGTGGTCGAGGTTTAACTGCACGTCCATGGGTTCACCGGGGACTACCGGCGTTACCTGGGAAAAATCCTCACGTAGTGTGAGATTAAGCACACCATAGCTGATCTGGGTGACTTGCCCGTCCGGCGCTATCGCATTCAGCCGGGCGACCAATTGACCACAGGAAGTGTCGCTTGCCAGGCGTAACGTGAGACGTGCATCGCCGAGCAACGCCAGCGGCTCGGTCAGCGGCTCGGAGTCGAAGCACAACGAATGGGCATCATCACGACGTTGATCCGTCGGACCATCGGGGCCAAACCAGATGGCGCAGTACTCGCCCTGGTGCAGGCCGGTGGTCAGCGGCGAACAAAGGCTGCGCGGCGCCGCCAAGGGCTGTGAGCCCGCGCTCAGGCCTTGATCGCCCAGGCTGAAATCCGTCCATTGCACCTGCGGATCCGGCCAACCCGAGGTCTGCACCCAGATCCCTGGCCGCTCGGCATAACTGCCCTTCGGCGACAGAATATCCTGTAGGTAAAAGGTGCAGGCTGCGTCATCCATTACCCCGTTATCGATGCCCTTGAGCCAGTGATCCCACCAGCGTTTGGCCTCTTGCAGGAAGCCGATGGCCGGGTTGGGCACGGCAAAATGCGGGTACTTGTGGATCCACGGGCCGATCATGGCTTTCTTCGGGCCCGGCAGATTTTCCATCAGGCGCGAAACCGTGTTGCGGTAGGCATCGCCCCAGCCGCCCACGGCATACACGGCCGCCTTGATCTTCGAATAGTCCTCGCACACCGAGCCGTGGCGCCAATAGTCATCGCGGGTCTGGTGTTGCAGCCAGGTTTCGGCCAGCAGCGGCATGGCTTCCAGGCGTTGGTGCCAGAGGTCTTTCCAGTCGTCGCCCACCAGCAAAGGATCCGGCACCGCTGCGCTGAAATTGAGCATGGTCGCGGCCCAGCCGAAATTCTCCATCAACAGGTTGCCACCCTTGTAATGGATGTCGTCGGCAAAGCGGTCATCGGTGGAGCACAAGGTGATGATTGCTTTCAACGCCTCGGGCTGGCGTGCCGCGACTTGCAGGCCGTTAAAGCCGCCCCAGGAAATCCCCATCATGCCGACATTGCCGTCGCACCAGGGTTGCCGGCACAGCCAGTCGATCACTTCGAGGGCGTCTTCCTGTTCCTGTAGCAGGTATTCATCGGCCATCAGGCCCTGGGATTCGCCGTTGCCACGCATGTCCACCCGCACACACACGTAGCCCTGCCCCGCCATCCACGGGTGAGTCAGCGCATCGCGTACGGCGGTGCCATCGCGCTTGCGGTACGGCAGGTATTCCAGGATTGCCGGGAAGGTCTGCACACCGGCGACTTCTGGCAACCAGATGCGGGCGGCCAGTTGAGTACCATCCTTCAAGGGGATCAGGCAGTGCTCGATTTCGCGCACGGTGTAAGCAAATTCAGTGACGATTTCCATCAGTAACTCCTACAGCGATTCAATCGATCAGCGGGCGAAATCCGGCACCGGGCTAGCGCCGCGCAGTTCCGTCTCGGGGGTCCGCTGAAGGCGTTTCACATCCAGCAATGCGGGATTTTTCAACCAGAAGATCAGCGAGGTACTGGCCAGCAACACCAGGATCATGCCCGGCAGACCGCCGAGGTTGGAGAGCATCTTCACCCCGTCAATGCCGACAAACGCGACCATCACCCACGATACCGAGCCGATGATCAGGCCCCAGACAATCTTCAGCAGCGGGTTGCCGTCCAGGTCAGAATCGGCCGTCACGCCTTTGCTGCACAGGTTGGCGATAACGTCGGTGCTGGAGTCCGCGGCAGTGACAAAAGAGATGAACGCCACGAACAGCAGGAACGCGATCATCACGCCGCTGGCCGGCAGTTGCTGGAACATCTGGTACAGCACGTGTTCCACGCCCTGCTCGTTCAGCACACGGTTGAGGCTGCCGTCGCCCAGCGCATCGAAGTACAGGCTGGTGCCGGAGAAGATGCAGATCCACACCGCCGTGAACAACGCCGGGTAGAGCATGTTGATATGGATGAATTCACGCACCGTGTAGCCGCGGCCGATCTTGCCGAGGAACAACGCGCTGACCGGCGCCCAGGCAAACCACACCGACCAGTAGAACACCGTCCAACTGTGCGGCCAGGTGTCGCCACTGGCGGCGCCGGTGAACAGGCTGCGGCTGAAGAAGGTGTCGAGGTACACGCCCAAGGACTCGACGCCGAGGCTGAACATGTACAGGGTCGGCCCGCACAGCAGCACAAACAGCCCCAGGGCCAGCATGATCCAGGTGTTGAACGAGGACAGCATCACAATGCCTTTCTGTAGACCGCTGGCGGCCGAGGCGACAAAGGTGATGACGATGATCGCAATGATGATGGCCAGGCGAAACGGCGTGGTTTCACCGCCGATGTACTGGGCCAGGCCGCCGGCCAGGGTCAACGCGCCGGTGCCCAGGGACGAGGCCATGCCGGCCACCAGGGCGAACATCGCCAGGGTGTCGATCAGCCCGGCATAGCGCCGGACCCGCGCTTCGCCCAGCAACGGTTCAAGCATGGCGCCGATGGAGAAATTGCTGCGACGGTTGTAGAACACCAACGCAAACACCAACGAGGGCACCAGGTAGATGGCGTAAGGCGTGATGGTCCAGTGCAGGAACATCGTCGACATGGCAAAGCTCTTCGCCGCCGAACTGCCCGCCTCGATCGGCAGGCTGGTGGGTGGGCCGTACAGGTGGTAAAGCGGTTCGGCGGTGGTCCAGAACAGCACGCCCACCGCCAGGGTGGTGCACAGCGCCACCATGAACCAGCGCCATTTGCTCAGCAGAGGCTGGGCATCTTCACCGCCGATACGCACCTTGCCCAGTGCAGAGAAGTAGACGACAGCGGTCAGCACCACCATGGCGAACGAGCCGGCACTGAACAGCCATGAGAAGTTTTTCAGGATCAGGTTGTTGAGCTGTTTGCTGACCGCAAGGAACGCATTCAGGTCGACGTAGCTGGCGATCACCGCCGCCAGCAGGATCAGGAACGTTGGCCAGAACACCAACGGACGCAGTGGATATTTCATAGAGAGCCATTCCCCTTGCAGACTATTTTTATGTTGGAGAGCGAGCCCCCGCAGCATCCTGCTGCCGGTCACTCGCCTGGAAGTCTTCGCGTGGCTATAGATAAACGTTTAAGCGTCCGACGGCGCAATCAACCAATGAGCATGGGGGTATTCCCTCACGTCATGGCGCACCCGTACAGTTCAGGACGAATAAGCAGTGCACACTGGCAGGGCATAAGAAGAAGAAATCGCAGACGAAAAAAAGCCCGCTCAATGAGCGGGCTTCTTGTGGTGACCTGGCGTTCAGTGTTCCAGGTTACCGAATATGGCGCAGCGGACGGGACTCGAACCCGCGACCCCCGGCGTGACAGGCCGGTATTCTAACCGACTGAACTACCGCTGCGCGTAACACGTAAAACGAATGGTGGGTGATGACGGGATCGAACCGCCGACATTCTGCTTGTAAGGCAGACGCTCTCCCAGCTGAGCTAATCACCCTTCGTTTCGGTGTGGGCGGCATCATACACCAAAAATCCGCAATGTCTTGATTTAAATGCAATTTATTTGAAATATTTTCTCAGGTACGACAAAACCCAGCAAAAACGGGCTTCTACGCCTTCAAACGCGAGTCTATTGCGTTTACCCGCCCCTTGGCCGCACAATTAAAAACCATTCTCAATAACACCTGAGCCACGCCTATGTCTGCAGGTGAACCGCCCTTCCAACGGGAAATTACCCAGCTCTACAGCGAGCATCATGGCTGGCTGCTCACTTGGCTAAGACGCAAGCTGGGCTGTCGACAGAATGCCGCCGACCTGGCGCAGGACACATTTGCACGCATCTTGAACGCGCGTGAATCCGTCGCCGGCATTCGCGAACCCCGCGCGTACCTGAGCACCACCGCCCGGCGCTTGCTCATTGACCAGGCGCGGCGCAAGCAGATTGAACAGGCTTACCTGCAGGAATTGGCGCTGACGGTGGACACGCTCGAAGGGTTCCAATCCCCGGAGCAAATCCACACCACCCTCGAAGCCCTCGAACAGATCGCCTTTATCCTGGAAGGCATGCACGAATACTCGCGCCAGGCCTTCGTGCTGTATTACCTCGAAGACATGACCCAGCAACAGATCGCCCGGCAGCTCAAGTTGTCGGAACGCACCGTGCGCAAGTACCTGATCCAGGCGCTTATGCATTGCAGCCACAGCATGGACACCTGATCGAGCATGTCGGACGTCGAAGAACAAGCCGCCGAATGGCTGCTGCGCCTGCACGACGGCGAATGGGACGAGGCCCAGCAGCAGGCGTTCGAGCGCTGGAAGCAACAAGGCCCGCATCACGCTGCAGCCGCCGCACGCATGGAAACCATGGTTTCGCGCATGCAGGCCCTGCGCGGTAAAAAAGCCCCTGCCCGCGCCGCATTGAATGCGGCCTTTGCTCAGCCGAAAACCCGTCGCCGCAAGCACGCCCTGCGCGCGCTGGTATTGGCGTGCAGCCTGGCGATCCCAGCAGCGGCCTTGTTGATCAGCCCCTATCCGCGGCAGTGGATGGCCGATGTACGAAATGGCCCGAGCCAATGGCAAACCCTGCAACTGGTGGACGGTTCGACACTGACGCTCAATGGCATCAGCGCAGCGAACCTGCACTTTGATAGCCAGCAGCGCCGTATCGAACTGTTGCAAGGCGAAATCCTGGTGGAAGTCGCCCACGACAGCACCCGGCCGTTTGTCGTGCAGACGCCCCAAGGCACCCTGCGTGCACTGGGCACACGGTTTGTGGTCAAGCGCGAAGGTGATGTCACGGTGCTGAGCATGCTCCACTCTCGCGTGGCGGCACAAAGCGTGGACGGCCAGCAGACACTGGAAGTCGAGGCAGGGTCGCGAGCCCTGATGCACGCGAACCAAGTGCGCCTGGCCGGCACTGTTGAGCCGAGCAGCATCAACGAAGCCTGGCGCCGCCATCAATTGGTGGTGGAGAACCAGCCCTTGCCCGACGTGCTGGACGAAATCGCCCGGCACCGCAGCGGCCGCGTGCAGTTTGATCGCGCCGCACTGCAAAGCCTGCGCGTGTCTGCCGTGATCCCCCTGGACGACAGCGACCAGGCTTTGCAATTACTCGCGCAAACGCTGCCGATCCGGGTGCAGTCCTACACTCCATGGCTGATCGTGGTTGGCCCCGAGCCAGCATCCAATAAATAATTATTCGCATTTGCTTCCGGTTTTTTCGAGGTTGCCCGTCAAGGAAGGTAATTCGACACATAAAGGACTGCCTTCACCATGCACACCCCTTCCTACCCACGCGGACGCTTTCGGCTACTGAAAAGTGCACCGCTTTCCTTGGCCCTGTTCACTGCCGGCACCTTGAGCATCGGCCTGGCCCAGGCGGACGCCGTCAGCGTCGCCGCCCAGTCCTATGACATCCCCGTCGGACCGCTGGGCAGTTCGCTCAACCGCTTCGCCCAGCAGGCCGGTGTGGCCATCGTGTTCCAGTCCCACGAACTGGAGGGCCTCAAAGGCCCGGGCTTGAAAGGCAATTACGGGATTCAGGACGGGTTTGACAGGTTGCTGGAAGGCAGCGGCTACCGCGCCGTGAAAGGCGTCCAGGGATACGCCCTGCAATCCGCCCCCATCGCCGGCAACGGCACCATGGAACTGAGCCCGACCGCCGTCACCGCCAACCAGCTGGGCAACGTCACCGAAGGCACCGGCTCCTACACGCCCGGCACCATCGCGACCTCCACACGCCTGGTGCTGACGCCCAAGGAAACCCCGCAGTCCGTGAGCGTTGTCACCCGTCAGCACATGGATGACTTCGGCCTGAACAACGTCGACGACGTGATGCGCCACACGCCCGGCATCACCGTTTCGGCCTTCGACACCGAGCGTACCAACTACTACGCCCGGGGTTTTTCCATCAATAACTTCCAATACGACGGCATCCCCTCGACCGCACGCAACGTCGCTTACTCGGCGGGCAACACGCTGAGCGACATGGCGATCTATGACCGTGTCGAAGTGCTCAAGGGCGCCACCGGCCTGCTCACAGGCGCAGGCTCACTGGGCGCGACGATCAACCTGGTGCGCAAGAAACCCACCGCAGACTTCCAGGGCCACGCGACCCTCGGCGCCGGTTCGTGGGACAACTACCGCAGCGAGCTGGATGTCAGCGGCCCCATGACCGAAAGCGGCAACGTGCGTGGCCGCGCCGTGGCGGCCTATCAGGACAAGCATTCGTTCATGGACCACTACTCGCGCAAGAGCCCGACGTACTACGGCATCATGGAGTTCGACCTGTCACCCGATACGCTGCTGACCGTAGGCGGCGATTACCAGGACACCCTGCCGAAGGGCTCATCGTGGTCGGGCAGTTTCCCGCTGATCAACTCCAAGGGCGACCGCAACAGTGTCAAGCGCTCGTTCAACAACGCCGCGGACTGGAGCAGTTGGGAGCAGTACACCCGCACCGTATTCGCCATGCTCGAACACGACCTGGGCAATGGCTGGGTCACCAAGCTGCAACTGGATCACAAGATCAACGGCTATCACGCGCTGATGGGCTCGATCCAGGGCGACCAACCGCAGCCGGATGGCACCGCGCAACTCACCTCGGGCAAGTACACCGGGGAAACCGTCAGCGATTCCGCCGACCTGTACGTCAGCGGCCCGTTCAGCCTCGGCGGTCGCGAGCATGAACTGGTGCTGGGCGGCTCGATCAGCGCCTCGGAATGGAAAGGCAAAGGCTACTGGAACCTCTCCCCCAATATCGTCGACTTCAATAACTGGCATGGCCACGCCACGATACCGGACTGGGGCAAGGCGCAATCGCTTACCGATGACACCGTGCGCCAGACCGGTGCCTACGTGACCACGCGACTGAACCTCGCCGATGACCTCAAGCTGCTGCTGGGCGGTCGCGTGGTCAATTATCAGGTCACGGGCTACAACCCCAACTACCGCGAATCCGGGCGTTTCGTCCCGTACATCGGCGCCGTCTACGACCTCAACGACACGTACGCGGTCTACGCCAGCTACACCGATATCTTCATGCCGCAGGAAAACTACAACCGCGATCGCGACAACAAGTTGCTGGAACCGGATGAAGGCCAGAACTGGGAACTGGGCGTGAAAGCCGACTTCCTCGACGGACGGCTGAACGCCAGCGCGGCGTACTTTGAAATCCGCGAGTCCAATCGCGCACTCTCCGACGACGAATACAATAACCAGACACCGATCCCGAACAACTACGCCTATAAAAGCAGCAAGGCCGTCACCAAGGGTTATGAACTGGAGATGTCCGGCGAGATTGCCCCCGGCTGGCAACTCCAGGCCGGCTACACCCACAAGGTGGTGCGCGACGACAAGGACGTGAAGATCTCCACCTTCGAACCCGAAGACCAGGTCAAGCTGTTCACCACCTACAAACTCAAGGGCAACCTGGACAAACTGACCCTCGGCGGTGGTGTGCGTTGGCAAAGCGTGGGTTGGCAGGACATCTACAACTCACCGAAGGGTGCGTATGAAGAGTTTTCCCAGGATGCTTATTGGCTGGTGGATCTGATGACCAAGTATCAGGTCAGCAAAAACCTGTCGGCGACGCTGAACGTCAACAATATCTTCGACAAGCACTACTACACCAACATCGGCTTCTATAACTCGGCCGCTTACGGT
>NZ_JBBGYS010000046.1:0-50554 GCF_037479595.1 Pseudomonas sp. MYb541
GCAAAGTCAAGCGAGGTCAACCAAGACAATCTCGCTGTCTTCAACCGCCGTCACCCGCAACACCTGCTCATCTTCAATCGCTACACCATCTCGAGCTTGTGCACGCAAGCCGTTGACTTCAATGACGCCAGTCGCCGGCACCAGATAAGCCCGACGCCCGCTGTCGAGCCGGTACTCGGCACTTTCCCCAGCCTTCAGGTTCGCCGCTACCAGCCGTGCATCTGCACGAATGCGCAGGCTCTCGGTGTCCCCAGCCTTGCCACTCGCCAGCGTCACAAAACCTTCGCGATCACCCTTGGGGAACGGCTTGGCGCCCCAGGAAGGCGGTAAACCAGCCTCGTTCGGAATGATCCAGATCTGGAAAATCTTAGTCGGCATGTCTTCCAGGTTGTACTCGCTGTGGGCGATCCCGGTGCCTGCGCTCATCACTTGCACATCACCCGCCTCGGTGCGGCCCTTGTTGCCAAGGTTGTCGGCATGGCTGATCGCGCCTTCACGCACATAAGTGATGATCTCCATATCGCGATGCGGGTGCTGCGGGAAACCAGTGCCCGGCGCAATGATGTCGTCATTCCATACGCGCAGGTTGCCCCAGTGCATGCGCTTGGGGTCGTGGTACTCGGCAAACGAAAAGTGGTGATGAGCGTCAAGCCAGCCGTGGTGGGCGCCGCCCAGGGAACTGAAAGGTCGAAGTTCAAGCATGATCGTCTCCTGTGAATGGCCCTATGATCCTGCAGCTCATGATCGATAAAAAGCGTAAAAACTGCCTGATTCCTATCAGTCGATTAGATTGATTGGTGGCGTTTTGACTTTCAGTTCATCGTCTAACTGCATGACCGCAAAGCAATTGGCTGGAACTGAGCGTCGATTCCGGCGACCATGGCGCACTTGTTTGAACCCAACTCATCGCAGGAGTCCGCGTGTCGCAACAAAAGCCTGATCTTCCTCCCGAACTGCGCCCTTTGGCTGAAATGCCGTTATTCAAACGCTTGGCTGCGCGCCTGTTTGGCCATGGCTTGACCCGTTTGCGCGCCCAGCATCGGTTTTCGTGGTTGCACGGACAGGCCGACGGTTTTCGCAGTGGGCATGAGGCGGGTGTGGAGTACGGCTATCGCGAAGGCAAAGCCGACGGCATCGAAGAAGGTCGCCAGGTGCTGTTGATTCGCGACTTCCGTCCGGATGAGCACCGTGCGCCGGGCGTAGATGACAGCCTGTTCGATGACTGGCGCCTGCCGCTCACCACCGAGCTGAAGAAACGCATCAAGGTCGATGTCGCGCGATTGCTGCCGGCTCATGCCCAGCCGAGCGCGGCGCAATGGAAGATGATTTTCAGCGAGACGCCCTCGACCTCAGTGATCGCGGGGGCCGGGGCCGGCAAATCCACGTCGCTGGTACTGCGCATTTTGCTGCTCACCCATTACCTGGGCTTTGAGCTGAGCTCGATGACAGTGGTGACCTTCACCCGTGAATCGCGCAAGGATTTCATCAACAAGCTCATGGAAATTCTCAACCTCTGGGGCCAACCCCTTGGTATGAAAGAAGCGCAAGCCGTGGTGCGTACCTTTCACTCGCGCATCCTGCCCATGGTGCGCAGCCTGCCGGGCTTCGAGCGCTTGCAAGCCTTCGAAAACCTGAATGCCGGTGTTGAAGACGCCGACAGCAATCCTTTTGACCTGCGTATCAACGAAGCCCAGCGCCAGCAGATGAATGCCTGCTTTCACCGGCTACAGGGGCAGCACCCGCGATTCCGTGAACTGATTGCGCCGCTGGCGCGGCACGGGCTGCAGCTCAAAGAGCTGGAGCGTGACCATCCCGATGTACAAAAACGGGTGGCCGTGACCGAACTGGCGGCCAAACGCGATGAAGAACTCTGCGATGTGATCGAGGACCTGTGGTTTCGTGCAGGCGCCTGGCCGATCAAGGGGATCGAACCTAACCGCCAGACCGTTGAAATCAACGGCGCGCAATTTCATTGTCATGGCTACATTCCTGAGCTGGATGCCTGGGTGGTACTGGGCTTCGACTCGCGGGAAAACGCGCAGACCAGCCGACCTCACTCAAAGCTGTCGGTACGCGCAGAATGGGCGGTAAAGCGCACCTTGTTTCAAGCTTTCTGTCCTAAGCCATTGATATGGATAGATAGTTACGAGTCATCTAAGCGCTTGCTAAGCAGTTTGGCCGGTGATGCTACGGCCGGCCCCGGCTTTGATTACAAGGTCAAAGGCGAGTTGGCATCAGCGCCGCTGCTGGACAGTTTTGTGATGGCCGCCGGATTCATCGAGAACCTTGGTCTGGACGTACCCACCGCCGTCGGGCAGATGAGCTTTGCCAAGGATGATCCGGACCGCTTCTTCTTCGAAGCCCTGAGCATCTTCTGGAAAGCCCTGGAAGATCACTTGCTGGACCAATCCCCCCCGATCATGACCTATAACCGGATGTTCTCGTTGTTCGGAGAGAACACCCCGGAAAACCTCAAGCTGCTCAGCGATCCGCTGCTGCGCCCCTTGTCGCACCTGATGATCGACGAGTTCCAGGACGTTTCGCCGCAGATCGTCTCGTGGATCCGTGCCAGCCTGCGCGAGATCCGCAGCCGTGGTCCGGCCATGCATGTGGGGCGCGGCGCCCAGCGCTCATCGTTGTTGTGTGTGGGAGATGACTGGCAGTCGATCTATGGCTGGCGCGGCAGTTCACCCAAGTACTTCATGGAATTCGACAGGGAGTTCCCATCGCCATCCACCACCCGTGTGATGCTGGGCGAGAACTACCGCAGTCACCAGCACATCATCGATGCGGCCGAGCATATCGTGCGCGCGGCGCCGGCGATTGCTGGCAAGAAAGCCAAAGCCAGTGGCGCGCCCAAGGCGTTGGTACCCGTCGCGGTGCTGGAGCGGGACGATGCGGCATTGGGGCGACGGTTGTCGGGGCATTATCAGAAGGGTGATTCGATCTTGATGCTTTATCGAAAAGGTAGCGATAAGCTATTGATTCAGGAGCATATTCAATCAGTAGTTAATGTGGATTCTAGCTTGCCGCCCCAGGCGCGCAGGCTGAAACAATTGACCTATCACAGTGCCAAGGGGCTACAGGCTGACGCGGTGTTTCTGCTTGGGGATTGTCAGCATGTCACTAGCTCGCCGTATAAAAACCAGGTGTACCGGATGGCGGGCCTGGGCAAGGCTGGCGACAGCGAGCCCTATGACAATGCGCAAAAGGATGAAGTGTTGCGCCTGGCCTATGTGGGCATTACCCGCGCCGTGAGCCATTGCTATTGGTACGTGGAAAAGCCCGAAGGTCAGGCCCTGAATGTGCCCAAGGCGTCGGAGCGGGTGGATGGCAAGAAAGCCTTCTTTGATGATCAGCGCAGCTGAAGGCGCGCCGGACCTATGTGGGAGCGGGCTTGCCCGCGAATGCGGTGTATCAGCAACGCATCCAGTGACTGACACTCCGCTTTCGCGGGCAAGCCCGCTCCCACATTGGAAACTCATTGCTTGATGGGTTTGGGTCAGGCCCTTAGTGACACCGGCGGCACAAACGACTCCAGCTCATCCTCCACGGCCTCGATGATGCGCTCCACATCGGCGGCATTCATCACGGTAGCGCAGGGAATGCCGGCGATGGCGATCAGGGTCTCGCCGCTGGCGCGGTCGAACAATCGGGCGATCATACTGCCAGGCGCATCCATGCTGCCCTCGAAACCCATTGGGTGAAAATGCCAGCGCATCAGCTGGCAGGCGTTGGGGAACGTCACTTTGTTCATGTTGCCCACCTTGTTCATTGAGCGCTTCCTTTAGCTCGCGGCAGGGGCCAAGACCTTCACTGATCATGGCGTCGCAGAACTTAAAAATAGCATCCGTTCGCAACGGCAAGGTGACTTTTTGAGCCCCGTTCGGCGGTTGTCTTTCATAAGTTTGATGTAGGTCATGTGCCACTGGGGGTTGGGCAATAAGCCACTAGTCAGAAGTACCCATTGGCCATTGAAGCCCCCGGCAAAATTCGGCAATCTCCAAGGTCTACCCGCCGCAGAGCCCCTCCATGCCCGACATCGCTCCAGACGATGAGCCCCAGCAATCCCACGCCACCCGCGATTTGGTGCTGCGCCACCACCTGTGTTGGCGCCATCGGGATCTGGAGGGCGTAATGTCCTACTACCATCAGGACATCCAGTACCACGACTTTTTCCAGAACCGAGTCGTCGGTCACGCGCAGTTGCGTGATTACCTGCGAGCCAGCATGCCGCGCGAGGCCGATGAAGCGATTGAGCACACCGACCGCATCCGCGCTGATGGCGATACGGCCTTCATCCAGTACCGCATCACCTTGCGTGGCGGCCATGGCTTGGTGTCATTTCGCACCAGCGAAGCCATCACGGTGCGCGACGGGCTGATCTGGCGGGTCAATGAATACGCCTCCCTGGTGCATGAGCAACCCGTCCAGGCTGCGCGGCCTTCGGTCAGCCGTTTGGGCTTGTCACCCCAGCAATTGGGGCATATGGCCAATGACTTGCAGCAGTATTTCGAACGCAAGCAACCTTACCTGGACCCGGAGCTGGACTTGCAGCGGGTGGCCAAGGAGTGTGGCTACAGTCGCAATCAGATTTCCTATTTGCTGAACCAGGTGCTGGGGCAAAGCTTCTATCGCTACGTCAACCAGGCCAGGCTTCACCACTTGCTGGCCGCGCTGGACAAGGCCTTGCCGCCGATAAAGGTCGACGACCTGGCATTTGCCGCCGGTTTCAACTCGCTCTCGGCGTTCTACAGTGCGTTTCGCCAGCACACAGGGCAGTCACCCAAGGCCTACGTCAAACAAATTTCCCTGCGTGCACGCGCGCAAGACAGCCCATAACACTGCGCTCTAGGATCCACCCTATCGAAACGAGGTAGGGGAACCCGGCATGCCGGCATGGCGCAACATCAGCTTATGGATGGACCAGTTGGATGACCCGCTGCATGCGCGGCCGTCGCTGGAACAGGACCTGGACGTCAACGTGGCCATCATCGGTGCCGGTTATACCGGGTTGTGGACCGCGTATTACCTGAAACGCCAGGCGCCCGAACTGAACATCGCGATCATCGAAGCGCAAACCGCCGGCTTCGGCGCCTCCGGCCGCAATGGTGGCTGGCTGATGGGCAACCTGCTGGGCGAGGACCGCCTGTTGGCTGGCCTGAACCCCGAACAACGGCGCGCCTCGTTTGACCTGCTGCACGCCATCCCGGATGAGGTGGCCCAGGTACTTGCGCGTGAGGGCATCGACTGCGACTACCGCAAGGGCGGCGCGCTGTACTGCGCCGCGCGTTACCCCGAGCAGGAGGGCAGCCTGCGTCGCTACCTGGACAAACTCCACGCCCAGGGCCTGACCGAAGCCGACTATCGCTGGCTCAGCCCACAGCAACTGGCCGAACAGATTCGCATCGCCAAGCCTTATGGCGGTATCTACGCGCCCCACGTGGCGACCATCAACCCTGCCAAGCTGGTGCGTGGCCTGGCGCGGGTGGTGGAAAGCATGGGCGTGGCGATCTACGAAAACAGCCCAGTGACTCAGTGGCAATCCGGCGGCCTGCGCACGGCGAAGGCCGGTGTTCGTGCAGCCTGGGTGGTGCCGGCAGTGGAGGGCTACGCCAACACCTTGCCGCCTTTGGGCCGTTATCAACTGCCGGTGCAAAGCCTGATCGTCGCCACCGAGCCGTTGCCGGCCAGTACCTGGGATGAAATCGGCCTGAGCCACGGCCAAGCCTTCGGCGAAAGCAGTCGGCAGGTCACCTACGGCCAGCGTTCAGCGGACAACCGGCTGGTGTTCGGTGCCCGTGGCGGTTACCAGTTCGCCGGGAAACTGCGCCACAACTTCGATCTGACCGACAGCGAAGTCGAGCTGCGTCGCTACCTGTTCGGCGAGCTTTTCCCACAGCTCAAGCACGTGAAGATTACCCATTCATGGGGCGGCAACCTGGGCATGTCGCGCAGTTTCCGACCGCACATGCTGTGCGACCACAAGACCGGCATCGCACTGTCCGGTGGTTATGGCGGGGAGGGCGTTGGCGCCACCAACCTGGGCGGCCGCACCCTGGCCGACCTGATCCTCGGCCGCGACACGCCGTTGACCCATCAACCCTGGGTGATCCGCGAACGCGGCCTGGACGCGCTCAAGCCCTGGGAGCCCGAACCCTGCCGCTGGCTGGGCTACAACGCGATTATTCGCAGTTTCGTCCATGAAGACCAGGTGTTGGCCAACCCCAACACTGCCCCTTGGCGCCGCAAGTTGGCGACCGGCGTGGCCGGGTTCATGGAAGGTTTCATGCACTAAGTCGTTTCATTCACACGGGAAAACCCCATGAGCATCACGCAATTCAAAGACACGCTGAACGCCCACTTGCCGGACTCGTCGCCCGTCGCCGTGCCCTTGGGCGAGCCCATTGCGGTGGCCTCGACCCTGAGCGTCGAGCGCAACGATGGCGTCGAAACCGGCATCTGGGAATGCTCCCCAGGCGTTTGGCGTCGGCAGATCAAATCCCAGGAGTTTTGCCACTTTATCCAGGGCCGCTGCACCTTCACCCCAGACAACGGTGAAATCGTCCACATACAAGCCGGTGATGCACTGATGTTGCCGGCCAACAGCACCGGCATCTGGGACATCCAGGAAACCGTGCGCAAGACCTACGTATTGATCCTGTAACGCTTTGATCCTTGATCGCCTGCCATAAAAACAGCCCTAAAACCGCCAGGAAATCGAACCATGAAAGCCATTGCCCTGTTGCCCTTGATGTTGGTGGCCTCTATCAGCCAGGCCGCCGAGACGGTGAAAATCTACAACTGGTCCAGCTACATCGCGCCGGACACCACCAAGAACTTCCAGAAGCAGACCGGCATCGGCTTCAGCTACGACGTGTATGACAGCAACGAAACCCTCGACGGCAAACTGATGACGGGCAACTCCGGGTATGACGTGGTGTTTCCGTCCAACCATTTCATGGCCCGGCAAATCCAGGGCGGCGCGCTGAAGAAGCTCGACAAGAGTCAGTTGCCCAACTGGAAGAACCTCAACCCGGTGCTGCTCAAGGCCCTGGAAAACAACGATCCGGGCAATGCCCATGGTTTCCCGTACCTGTGGGGCAGCACCGGCATCGGCTACAACATCGACAAGGTCAAGGCGGCACTGGGCGACAACGCACCGGTCGACTCCTGGGACCTGATCTTCAAGCCCGAATACATGGAGAAACTCAGCAAGTGCGGCGTTGCCATCCTGGATAACGGCCCGGAACTGTTGCCCATCGCCCTGAACTACCTGGGCTTGCCGCCCCACAGCAAGAACCCTGAGGACTACAAGAAGGCCGAAGCACTGCTGATGAAAGTGCGTCCCTATGTGGCGTATTTCCACTCTTCCAAGTACACAGGCGACCTGGCCAACGGTGACATCTGCGTGGCCGTCGGTTTTTCCGGCGATGTGCTGCAGGCCGAAAGCCGCGCCAAGGAAGCCAGGAATGGGGTGAAGATCGGCTATCAGATTCCCAAGGAAGGCGCCGCGATCTGGTTCGACATGGTTGCCATGCCTGCCGATGCCCCGGATGAAAAGGCGGGCTATGCCTTCATGAATTACCTGCTGGAGCCGCAGGTCATGGCGGACATCACCAACTCCGTGCACTACGCCAACGGCAATAGCTCGGCGGACAGCCTGGTGGATCCCGAGATCAAGGCGGATACCAAGATTTACCCGAGTGAGGAAATGATGGGTAAGTTGTTTGCGCTGGAAGCGATGCCGTTGAATATCGATCGGATTCGGACGCGGATCTGGAACACCATTCGAATGGGGCGATGAGAAAGGGCGAACAGACAGACGTGGGCGATGAGCCCACGTCGATTCAATAGTGCCATTTGCGATAAAAAAATACTTTTTAAACCTGTCATTTGTGACAGGTTTATTTGTTTTTTTAACCGATTACGCTCATGTCTCCTGAATCGCAACATTAGGCAAGGAGCGTTAGATGGGAAATCTCAGGCAACAGATCAGTGCAAAAATGCAAGCCACTGGCTGGATGATCGGAAGCATCAAAATCGCTGGTGAGGTGGTTATCTATAAAACAAACCAAGTATTTCGTGATGAACAGAACAATGGGATGCGAATCTATTCGCGAGACGACACCGAAGGAGATCCGTCAGACATTTCGTTTATTCACGTAACCTTTGCAGATAAAAATGTGAAAAGCGGTACTTATTCCATCGGCGGGCCTGAGATTGTAGGTGCTTGGTACCACGCTCATGGTGCGGATCACGAGCAAGAGGCAACATCGGGTTCTGTCTCCATCGAAAGGATAGATGACTATCAAGTGTTGGTGGGCAGTATCCGGTTTCTGACGACCGACTTTGATGTCGCCGTTGCGTACATCATCAAGGGGTTCTCAGGGTGACGACTCTTTGTCCAAATTGAGGTAAGCCCCTATCGATCATGCATGTGCCTGAGCCGGTCTTTCGATCATGGGTTTTCCAGGTCATGCCCCAACGACTGAATAAACAACGAAAACAGCTCCGGCTGCGACGAGATATCCAGCTTGGCGTACAAATGCCGACGGTGCACCTTCACCGTGTCCGGCGAGATGTTCAGGCGCTCAGCCATGGCCTTGGACGAAAAACCGCGCAACACCAATCGGGCGATCTCCAACTCGCGGTCCGAGAGCACGCCGCAACCGAACTGACTCAACGCATCCCTGATCTGACTGTCCATCGCCGGCGCACGCTGGGTGCTTTGCTGCCAGTGCTGTTGCATCAGCGGTAACACCCAGGCGGCCACGGTGGTCATCAGGCCGGTCTCCTCGAAGCTGAAGCGTCGTTGCATGCCCAATGACAGCGATAACGTCCCCGCGCCCGGCAATTGCAGGATGAACTGCACCTCGTCTTCCAGCACGTTGTCATGGAAGTAATTGAGGAAGTATTCACTCTGGCGAAAATGATCCGGCGCCACTTCCTCCAGGCGGTACACGCCGCTGGCATAGCCCTCGCGACAGGCCTGGAAAAACGGGTCGAGCAAATACAAGCCATTGAGGTACACCAGCATCGACGCTGGTTTGCTGCTGGGTTGGGCGTCGTATTCTTCGAGGGCCTGAGGCGGGCCATCCACCGGGTAGTAGATCGCCAGGGCGTTATCGAAGGGCAGGCACTGATGCAGCAACAACACCAGCTGTTTCCAGAAGCGCTCGGTGCCGATGTGCGCAACGGTGCGGCCCAGGCCGGCGTGCATGCCGACTTCTCGAAACAGGCTCATATGACAGGCTCCCACCGCAAAAGATCGGCCAAGGGTTCGGCTTTTGCCAGGTGGCGTCAAGGGGAGTACGCCAATAGGGGAATTGGCTGACATGAACGTCGTGTTTATTGTCCTCATCATTCAGCGGGAAACATATCCCGCGATGATCAGATTTTTCGTTTCTGCCTCACACCAAGAACAACGACAGAGGATAACGATATGAGCACTTCCCCCACGCCCGACGGCGTGCTGAAACCCACCTTGAGTGTCTTCGATGTGGTCGCCATTACCGTGTCGGCGGTGACGCCGGCCAGTTCCGTATTTGTGATCGCGCCCTTTGCCATCCAACAGGCCGGTAGCGGCGTGTTCCTGGCGTTTGTGATGGCGGGTTTGCTCGCGTTGATGTTTGCCTTTTGCTACGCCGAACTGGGCCGCGCCCACAACAGCGCCGGGGGCGAGTATGTGTACGCCAAGCGCGTATTTGGTGGCATGGCGGGCTATGCGACGTTCCTGACCGTGCTGGTGATGTTGCTGTTTATCCCGCCAGTTCTCGCCACGGGCGCGGCGACCTATCTGAATAACGCCCTTGGCACGAAGTTCGATTCCCAGACCGTCGCCTTGGTGATTGTGGTGTGCAGTTACGCCTTGGGCATTCTCAATATCAAGCTGAATGCCTGGATCACCGGCACCTGCCTGTTGCTGGAAGTCGCGGCGTTGCTGGTGATCGTCGTCATTGGTTTCGGCAACCCGGTACAGCCGGCCAGCGTGCTGTTCCAGCCGCAGATCGTCGAAAACGGCGTGCTGCACCTGGCGCCCTGGGCCCTGGTGATCGGCGCGGTGGGCATCGGCCTGTTTTCCTACAACGGCTATGGCCCAGCAGTGTTGCTGGCCGAAGACATGAAATGCGGCGGCAAAGGCGTGCACAAGGCAGTGCTGTGGTCCTTGGGCTTGGTGGTGATCATCGAACTGGTGCCGATCACCGCGCTGTTGATCGGTGCGCCATCGCTCAGTGAGATGATCAGCAGCCCGGACCCCATCGGTTACCTGTTGACCAGCCATGGCAATGAAACCCTCTCGCGGCTGGTCAGCGCCGGGATCTTCCTGTCGGTGTTCAATGCGATTGTCGCGATCGTAATCCAGATCGGCCGCGTGGTGTTCAGCAGCGGCCGTGATGCGCTGTGGACGCCAAGCATCAACAAACTGTTTACGCGTATTCACCCACGCTGGGATTCGCCCTGGTTGGCTACGCTGTTCCTGGCGATTCCTTCAGCATTGTTGAGTTTCAGCTCCAACCTGGCCGACCTGACTTCGTTCAGCGTGTTGCTGATCATGCTGGTGTACCTGGTGGTGGCGTTGAGTGCGTTGATGAGCCGGGTGCTGCTGCGTGATCGCGAGCATCCCTATCGCATGCCGCTGTGGCCGCTGCCGGCGTTGGTCGCGGTACTGGGCGCGGGTTATCTGTTGGTCACGCTGGTGGCGGCGGCCTCGATCCGCGACATCATGATCATCATCGGCTTGCTGGCCCTGTCGGTGATTCTGTATTGCATCAGTGGCCGGTCGAGTCCGGTCTTCCAGAAATTGTAAGGAGTGGTTATGCGCGCACGTCAATTGGGCATCACGTTGGGGCTGGGCACGCCCGGTGAGTGGAACGCCATCACCGATGTGCCAGGTGTCCGGGTCGGGCACAGCACGATCAAGACACTTATCGACGGCAAGCACGTGCGTACTGGCGTCAGCGTGATCCAACCGCGTGCTGGCGAAGCACGCCAGCAACCGTGCTTTGCCGGCTATCACGTGCTCAATGGCAATGGCGACGCCACCGGCCTTGAGTGGATCAGCGAAGCGGGGCTGTTGACCACGCCGCTGGCCATCACCAACACCCACAGCATCGGCATTGTGCGCGACAGCCTGATCGCCCTGGAGCGCGAGCGCCTGGCGGACCCGGCGGTGTACTGGTGCATGCCGGTGGTGATGGAAACCTATGACGGCCTGCTCAATGATATCTGGGGCCAGCATGTCGGCCCCGAGCATGTGCGCGAAGCCCTGGACAACGCCGAAACCGGCCCGGTGCAGGAAGGCGCGGTCGGCGGCGGCACCGGCATGATCTGCCATGAATTCAAAGGCGGTATCGGCACGGCTTCGCGGCGCCTGCCGGCGGAACAGGGCGGCTGGACTGTCGGCGTGCTGGTGCAGGCCAACCATGGCAAGCGCCAGGAACTGCGGGTGGATGGCTACCCGGTGGGGCGCCAGTTGATGGAGATTCCGTCGCCTTTTGCCGAGCAAGGCACGCCGGGCATGGGCTCGATCGTGGTAATCCTGGCCACCGACGCGCCGCTGTTGCCGCACCAATGCCAGCGCCTGGCGCAGCGCGCGTCCATCGGTATCGCCCGCACTGGCGGCGGCACCGAAGATTCCAGCGGTGACCTGTTCCTGGCCTTTGCCACCGGTAACCAGGACCTGCCGCCGGCGGATTATGGGCGCAAGGGCCTGCCGTTCAGCAGCACCTTGCAGATGGTCAACAACGACCATATTTCGCCGCTGTTCAGCGCGGCGGCTGAGGCGGTGGAAGAGGCGATCATCAATGCGATCCTGGCTGGGGAGAGCATGCTCACCGATCAAGGTGTCCTGGTGCCCGGACTGGAAGGTGAAACGCTATTGGCGGTATTGCACAAGACGGGCTGGAGTGTGTCCCGGTAATAGGGGGCACGCCAAGTTATTAATACAAGTAGTGGCTGTTTAATGTTGCCAATGACACCCTGCCAATATATTGGATCCATTAACTAACGGCGCCGCTCAACTTGAGCGGCGTTAGTGCTATTTAATATTTAAATAATCGCGCTGCTTTTTTCAGGGCGAAAGCCGATACCGGCCAACAAACACGGCGCTGAACTTGTTTCAGTTGTTTCCTCGCCCGGTTTTAGTGCAGGAAAAGATGTAGACGAAAGATTTCAAGTTGTGTCAGTTTTCTTACGCCTTCAAAAGAGGCGAGTGATAGGACGATCTCGCCCGCGAGGTTCCTATCGAACAAAGACTGATGCACTTGCAAACAAGGAAGTACGTTTATGTCAAAAGTAAAAGACAAGGCTATCGTGTCGGCGGCGCAAGCCAGCACCGCTTACTCGCAAATCGATAGCTTCAGCCATCTGTACGACCGTGGCGGCAACCTCACGGTCAACGGTAAACCCTCGTTTTCCGTGGACCAGGCGGCTGACCACCTGTTGCGTGAAAATGCGGCCTATCGCGACGTGGATGGCAACGGCAAGATCGATCTGACTTACACCTTTCTCACCTCGGCGTCCTCGGCAACCATGAACAAACATGGCATCACCGGGTTCAGCCAGTTCAACACCCAGCAGAAAGCACAGGCCGTATTGGCCATGCAATCCTGGGCGGATGTGGCCAATGTGACCTTCACCGAGAAAGCCTCGGGCGGTGACTTCCACATGACCTTCGGCAACTACAGCGGGGGCCAGGACGGCGCGGCCGCGTTTGCCTACCTGCCGGGCACCAACGACAAGTATCACCAAAGTGGCCTGGACGGCACCTCATGGTACCTGACCAACAGCAGCTACACGCCAAACAAGACGCCGGACCTGAACAACTACGGCCGGCAGACCCTGACCCACGAAATCGGGCATACCCTGGGCCTGGACCACCCTGGCGACTACAACGCCGGGACCGGCAACCCTTCCTACAAAGACGCGGACTATGGACAGGACACGCGTGGCTACAGCGTCATGAGTTACTGGAGCGAGAGCAACACCAACCAGAACTTCAGCAAGGGCGGCGTCGAGGCTTACGCGTCCGGCCCGCTGATCGACGACATCGCAGCAATCCAGAAGCTCTACGGCGCCAACTACAACACCCGCGCCGGCGACACCACCTACGGCTTCAACTCCAACACCGGGCGTGATTTCCTCAGCGCCACCTCGAACGCCGACAAGCTGGTGTTCTCGGTGTGGGACGGTGGTGGCAATGACACCTTGGACTTCTCCGGTTTCACCCAGAACCAGAAGATCAACCTCAACGAAACGTCGTTCTCCGACGTTGGCGGCCTGGTGGGCAACGTGTCCATCGCCAAGGGCGTGACCGTCGAGAACGCTTTCGGCGGCGCCGGCAATGACTTGATCATTGGCAACAACGCGGCCAACGTGATCAAGGGTGGGGCCGGCAACGACCTCATCTACGGTGGCGGCGGTGCGGATCAACTGTGGGGCGGTGCGGGCAACGACACCTTTGTGTTTGGTGCCAGTTCCGATTCCAAGCCAGGCGCTGCGGACAAGATCTTTGACTTCACCTCCGGTTCGGACAAGATCGACCTGTCGGGCATTACCAAGGGTGCAGGCCTGACCTTCGTCAATGCCTTCACCGGGCATGCCGGCGATGCTGTACTGACCTATGCCGCAGGCACCAACCTGGGCACCTTGGCAGTGGACTTCTCCGGGCACGGCGTGGCGGACTTCCTCGTCACCACCGTCGGCCAGGCAGCCGTCAGCGACATCGTGGCGTAATGCACGGGCGCGGCGTTTCGGCGCCGCGCTTTACCGATGGAGCGTGAAGATGCAGCGTTTTTTCACAGTGATCACCCGCGTGTTGCAGGTGATGTTCGTGTCGGCAGGAGCCCACGTCATGGCGAGCAGTCTTGTATTACCCACCACCGCCCAGTTGGCCGGGCATTGGCAGTTGCACCAACAGGATCAGGTGTGCGCACTTGACCTGCTGGAGCAGGCGAATGCCTTGGACGGCGACCTCGCTTGTGTCGCGCAATGGCTCGGTGAGAAACCCCTGACCTGGACACCGACACCGGATGGTATCTGGCTGATGAATGCCGAAGGCAGCGGGATAACCCATCTCAATCGAGAGCAGGCGGACGAGTATAAAGGCCGCACGCCTACGGGCCTGGAAGTTGTATTGCAACGCACACCTTAGTTGTCGTTATAAATATATAACTGAATTTATTAGTTGACCGCTCCGTTGTTTGGGGTTGGGGAAACTATTGCGCGAAATTTGTTTCAGGGAAGATCAGAAACCATGGCGAAGTCCCATGCCGTCGCGCCCTTATTCAAGGCGCTGGGTGAATACAAAAGCATGTTGATCAGTGTTGGCTGTTTCACAGCATTGATTAACCTGCTGATGCTGGTGCCGTCGATTTACATGCTGCAAGTGTATGACCGCGTGCTGTCCTCCCAGAATGAAACCACCCTGGTGATGTTGACGCTGATGGTGGTGGGCTTCTTTGCGTTTATTGGCACGCTTGAGGTAATCCGCAGTTTTATCGTGATCCGCATCGGCAGCCAGTTGGAGCGGCGTTTCAACTTGCGCGTGTACAAGGCCGCGTTCGAGCGCAACCTGCAACGCGGGCAGGGGCATGCCGGGCAAGCGTTGGGCGACTTGACTCATATCCGCCAATTCATCACGGGGCCTGCGTTGTTCGCGTTTTTCGACGCGCCGTGGTTTCCCATTTATCTGTTTGTGATCTTCCTGTTCAACGTGTGGCTCGGTGTGCTGGCCACCGCGGGCGCGGTGCTGTTGATCGCCCTCGCATGGCTGAACGAATACCTGACCAAAAAGCCGTTGGGCGAGGCCAGTGGTTATTCCCAGCAGTCCACGCAACTGGCGACCAGCCACTTGCACAATGCCGAGACGATCCAGGCCATGGGCATGCTTGGTGCGCTGCGCCAGCGCTGGTTTGCGGTGCATTCGCAGTTCCTGGGCTTGCAGAATCAGGCGAGTGACACCGGCTCGGTGGTGACTTCTTTGAGCAAATCCCTGCGCCTGTGCCTGCAATCGCTGGTGCTGGGTCTGGGGGCGTTGCTGGTGATCAAAGGCGATATGACCGCCGGGATGATGATCGCCGGTTCCATTCTGATGGGCCGGGTGCTCAGCCCCATCGACCAGTTGATTGCGGTGTGGAAGCAATGGAGTTCGGCCAAGTTGGCCTACCAGCGGCTGGATGATTTGTTGCGCGAATTTCCGCCGGAAGTCGAGCAGATGAAGCTGCCGCCGCCCAAAGGCCAGGTCAGCTTTGAACAGGTCAGTGCAGGCCCGCCTGGGCGGCGGATGGCGACCTTGCATCAAGTCAGTTTCAACCTGGGCGCGGGCGAAGTGCTCGGTGTGCTCGGCGCCTCGGGCTCCGGTAAATCCACCCTGGCCCGTGTGCTGGTGGGCGTCTGGCCGACGCTGGCCGGAACGGTGCGCCTGGATGGCGCGGACATTCATCGCTGGGACCGCGACGACCTCGGCCCCCACATTGGCTATCTGCCCCAGGACATCGAGCTGTTCAGCGGCAGCATTGCCGACAATATTGCGCGCTTTCGCGAGGCTGACCCCGAGCAGGTGGTGCAGGCGGCGCAGCAGGCTGGCGTGCATGAACTGATCCTGCGCTTGCCCCAGGGCTACGACACGGTGCTGGGTGACAACGGCGGCGGCCTGTCCGGCGGCCAGAAACAACGAGTGGGGTTGGCCCGCGCCCTGTACGGCGGGCCGCGCCTGATCGTGCTGGATGAGCCCAATTCCAATCTCGACACCGTCGGCGAAGCCGCGCTGGCCAGTGCCATCGTGCAGATGAAAGCCCAGGGCAGCAGTGTGGTGCTGGTCACCCATCGTTCGTCGGCGCTGGCCCAGGCCGACAAGTTGCTGGTGCTCAGCGAAGGGCATTTGCAGGCGTTCGGGCCGAGCCAGGAAGTGCTGCGGGCGTTGTCCGGACAGCAGGAGCCGCCCAAGGAGAGACCGGGCGTGAGTTTCAGTCGTCAGTACCAGGCCGGAAGGAATCCAGGCGCATGAGCAGCATCACTGTTGAACCACGCTTCAAAGAACACGACGCCAATTTCTTCGCTCGCATGGGCTGGTTGCTGACGGTGGTCGGGGCTGGCGGCTTTTTCCTGTGGGCCAGCCTTGCGCCATTGGACCAAGGCATTCCGGTGCAGGGCACGGTGGTGGTGTCGGGCAAGCGCAAGGCGGTGCAAACCCTCAGCCCCGGCGTGGTCAGCCGGATTCTGGTGAAGGAGGGCGAGTGGGTGAAGCAAGGCCAGCCGCTGTTTCGTCTCGACCAGACTCAGCACCAGGCCGACGTGCAGTCCCTGCAAGCCCAGTACCGCATGGCCTGGGCCAGTGTGGCGCGCTGGCAGAGTGAACGTGACAATCAGGCCAGCATCACCTTTCCCACCGAACTCAGCGCCAATCCCGACCCGGCCCTGGCGTTGGTGCTGGAAGGCCAGCGCCAACTGTTCAGCAGCCGTCGCGAAGCCTTTGCCCGTGAGCAGGCCGGTATCCGCGCCAATATCGACGGCGCCACCGCGCAGTTGGGCGGCATGCGCCGCGCCCGCAGCGACTTGACCGCCCAGGCGCAGTCCCTGCGTGATCAACTGAGCAATCTGCAACCCTTGGCCGACAACGGCTACATCCCGCGCAATCGGCTGATGGACTACCAACGGCAGTTGTCCCAGGTGCAACAGGACCTGGCGCAAAACACCGGCGAAAGTGGCCGGGTAGAGCAGGGCATCCTCGAATCACGGCTGAAACTGCAACAGCACAGTGAGGAATACCAGAAGGAAGTACGCAGCCAGTTGGCCGACGCACAACTGCGTAGCCTGACTCTGGAACAACAACTCACCTCGGCCGGGTTCGACCTGCAACACAGCGAAATCAACGCCCCGGCGGACGGCATCGCGGTCAATCTCAGCGTACACACCGAGGGCGCCGTGGTCCGCGCGGGTGAAACCCTGCTGGAGATCGTGCCCCAAGACACGCGCCTGGAAGTGGAAGGGCGTTTGCCGGTGCATTTGGTCGACAAGGTCGGCACGCACCTGCCGGTCGACATTCTGTTCACCGCCTTCAACCAAAGCCGCACACCGCGTGTGCCGGGGGAGGTCAGCCTGATTTCCGCCGACCAGATGCTCGATGAAAAAACCGGCGCGGCCTACTACGTGCTGCGCACTACGGTGAGCGAAGCGGCGTTGGAAAAACTTCACGGGCTGGTGATCAAGCCGGGTATGCCCGCCGAGATGTTCGTGCGCACCGGCGAGCGCTCGCTGCTCAATTACCTGTTCAAGCCGCTGCTCGACCGCGCCGGCTCCGCATTGACCGAGGAATAGACATGAAGCACGTGTTTATCGCCTTGCTGTTGACCAGCGCGAGTGCCCAGGCCGCCATGGGGCCGTTCGATGTGTACGAGCAGGCTTTGCGTAACGATCCGGTGTTCCTCGGTGCCATCAAGGAGCGCGACGCCGGCCTGGAAAACCGCGCCATCGGCCGCGCTGGGCTGTTGCCGAAGCTCTCGTACAACTACAACAAGGGCCGCAACAATTCCCAGGCCACCTTGCCGGATGGGCGCGGCGGCAATTATCACGACGACCGCAACTACAACAGTTACGGCTCCACCTTCAGCTTGCAACAGCCGCTGTTCGACTACGAGGCCTACGCCAACTACCGCAAAGGCGTGGCCCAGGCGCTGTTTGCCGATGAAAGCTTTCGCGACAAGAGCCAGGCACTGCTGGTGCGGGTGCTGACCTATTACACCCAGGCGCTGTTCGCCCAGGACCAGATCGACATCGCCCGCGCGAAGAAGAAGGCGTTCGAGCAGCAGTTCCAGCAGAACCAGCATTTGTTCCAGCAAGGCGAGGGCACACGCACGGATATTCTGGAAGCCGAATCCCGTTACGAATTGGCCACCGCCGAAGAGATCCAGGCCTTGGATGAACAGGACGCATCCCTGCGGGAGCTGGGCGCATTGATTGGCGTGCAGAGCGTCAACATCAATGACCTGGCGCCACTGAACCAGGGCTTTGCCGCCTTCACCCTGACCCCGGCCAACTATGACACCTGGCACGAACTGGCGATCAGCAACAACCCCACGCTGGCCTCGCAGCGCCAGGCCCTGGAAGTGGCGCGTTATGAAGTGGAGCGCAACCGCGCCGGACATTTGCCCAAGGTCACGGCCTATGCCAGCTCGCGTCAGCAGGAGTCTGACAGCGGCAACACCTACAACCAGCGCTATGACACCAACACCATCGGCGTCGAAGTCAGCGTGCCGCTGTATGCCGGTGGCGGCATCTCGGCCTCCACCCGCCAGGCCAGCCGTGCCATGGAGCAGGCCGAGTACGAACTGGAAGGCAAGACCCGCGAAACCCTGATCGAGCTGCGCCGGCAGTTCAGTGCCTGTTTGTCGGGGGTGAGCAAGTTGCGTGCGTATCAGAAGGCGCTGGTGTCGGCCGAGGCGTTGGTGGTGTCGACCCAGCAAAGCATCCTCGGTGGCGAGCGGGTCAACCTCGATGCACTCAACGCCGAGCAGCAGCTCTACAGCACCCGCCGCGACCTGGCGCAAGCGCGCTATGACTACCTGATGGCCTGGACCAAGTTGCATTACTACGCCGGCAACCTGCGGGACACCGACCTGGCGAAGGTCGATGAGGCGTTCGGCCCCCTGAAGTAAGCCTCCATAACAACAATAAGGATGGTTTCGATGATCACCGATTCACCCCGTTTCAAACCGTTTACCGCCGGTTCCTTGCTGCTGTTGTCCGTTGCGGCGCAGGCGGCCTATACCGAGACCGGTCAACCGGGTAACGCCGCCAGTTGGCGCTCCACCGAGTTCCAGAGTGACTGGGGGCTTGGGCGCATGAAGGCCGATGAAGCCTACGCCGCCGGCATCACCGGCAGCGGGGTAAAGATCGGTGCGCTGGACTCAGGCTTCGATCCCAATCACCCGGAAGCCTCCAAAGACCGCTATCACGCGGTCACCGCCAGCGGCAGTTACGTGGACGGCGTTCCCTTCAGCACCACGGGTGCGCTTAACCCCAACAACGACTCTCACGGCACCCATGTCACCGGCACCATGGGCGCCGCCCGCGATGGCGTGGGCATGCACGGCGTGGCGTACAACGCGCAACTCTACGTGGGTAATACCAACGCCAACGACAGCTTCCTGTTTGGTCCGACGCCTGATCCCAAATACTTCAAGGCGGTGTACAGCGCCCTGGTGGATTCCGGTGTGCGGGCGATCAACAACAGCTGGGGCAGCCAGCCCAAGGACGTCAGTTACCGGACCCTCGGCGACCTGCACGCGGCCTACGCCCAACACTACAACCAGGGCACTTGGCTGGATGCGGCGGCGGACGTGGCCAAGGCCGGTGTGATCAATGTCTTCAGCGCCGGCAACAGTGGTTACGCGAATGCCAGCGTGCGCTCGGCGTTGCCGTATTTCCAGCCGGAATTGGAAGGGCACTGGCTGGCGGTATCGGGGCTGGATAAGGCCAACAACCAGAAATACAACCAGTGTGGCATTGCCAAATACTGGTGCATTTCCACCCCCGGTGCGTTGATCAACAGCACCATTCCCGACGGCGGCTACGGCGTGAAGTCCGGCACCTCGATGTCGGCGCCCCATGCTACCGGCGCGTTGGCACTGGTGATGGAACGCTACCCCTATATGACCAACGAGCAGGCGTTGCAGGTGTTGTTGACCACCGCCACGCAGCTCGATGGTTCCATCACCCAGGCGCCCACCACCAGCGTAGGCTGGGGCGTACCGGACCTGGGGCGGGCGATGCACGGCCCGGGGCAGTTACTCGGACCGATGAACGTCAGCCTCGCGGCCGGGCAGGGCGATGTCTGGAGTAACGGTATCTCCGACCAGGCCTTGCTGCAGCGCCAGGCCGAAGACACTGCCGAGCACGGCGCCTGGCAGCAGACCCTGATCGACAAGGGCTGGCAAAACGGCGTGGGCGCCGGCGCCAGCCAGCAGGACCAAACGGACTACGCCATCGGCACGGCACGCGATCAGGCGGCCGCGACGCGGATCTATGAAGGCAGCCTGATCAAGTCCGGCGCGGGTACGCTGGTACTCAGCGGCGCGAGCACCTATCGCGGGGTGACCACTGTCAACGGCGGGCTGCTGGCGGTGAACGGGTCGCTGACGTCTGCGGTGACCGTCAACAGCAGCGGCACCCTGGGCGGCTCCGGTCGGATTGCCGCGCTGTCGGTCAACCAAGGCGGCCGTGTGGCACCCGGCAACTCCGTAGGCACCTTGCAGGTGGCGGGCGACGTGAACCTGGGGGCAGGTTCGACGTATGCGGTGGAACTTACACCTACCAGCAGCGACCGTATCGTCGCCGGCGGCAAGGCGATCCTGGGCGGCGGCAACGTCAGCCTGGCGTTGGAAAACAGCCCGACCCTGCTCAGCGGCGCACAGGCACAAAGCCTGATTGGTCGCCAGTACAGCATCCTCCAGGCGGCTGGCGGCATCCAGGGTCAGTTTGGCCAGGTGTTGCCCGACTATCTATTCCTTGGCGGCACCCTCGCTTATGCCAGCGACGGCGTGCAGTTGGACGTGGTCCGCAATGACGCCACCTTCGCCAGCGTCGCGGCGACGCGCAACCAACGCAACGTAGCCGCGGCCGCCGAGCCATTGGGCGCGGGCAACCCGGTGTACGAAAGCCTGCTGCAGTCGGACTCCATTGCGGTCGCGCAACAAGGCTTGCAGCAGTTGTCCGGTGAAATCTACCCGGCGATCGGCGCCATGCTCATCAACGACAGCCTGCAACTGCGCGACGCGGTGGGCGAGCGTTTGCGCCAGGTGCCGGTCGCCGCTGAAAGCAACCTGTGGCTCAAGGCACTCGGCGCCTGGGGCAAGACCGACAGCCGCAGTGAGACGGCGGGTTCCACCACATCCCTCGGTGGTCTGTTGGGCGGCGTCGATGGCGCGCTGGACGAGCAAACGCGTGTGGGCCTGGTCGCCGGTTACAGCGACAGCTCATTGAACATGGGCAGCGGCACGCATTCCTCGGCGTCCATCGACAGTTATCACTTCGGTGCGTACGCCGGGCGCGAGCTGGGCGATTGGCGCGTCAGTGCCGGTGGCGCCTACAGCTGGCATCGCGGTGACGTGAAGCGCGACCTGCAATACGGCGCTGTCAGTGGCAAACAAAAAACCAAGCTGGAGGCGCGTACGGCGCAACTGTTCACCGAGGCGGCCTACCGGATCAACCTGCAACCGTTGGCACTGGAGCCCTTCGCCAACCTGGCCTATGTGCACCTGGACAGTGATGGGTTCCATGAAAAAGTCGATGCCGCGGCCCTGGAACGTGGCAGCGATCAGCGGGACGCCGTGCTCAGCACGCTTGGCGTGCGTGCCCTGAAAACCGTTGCCCTCAATGACCACCAGCAGCTGCAGCTCTCCGGTTCGCTGGGGTGGCAGCACAGCCTCACCGCCGTTGAATCCGAAGAGCACTTGGCGTTTGTCGCAGGCGGGCCGTCATTTGCCGTGCGCAGTTCGCCGTTGCTGCGCGATGCCGCGCTGGTCGGTGTGCAGGCCAGCCTGGCGCTGAGCCCGGCCACACGGGTCAACCTTGATTACAGCGGCCAATGGGGTGGCCGGGAGAAAACCCAGGGGGTGGGGCTGAGCCTCAACTGGCAGTTCTGAAGCGATTTACACATGTGCAATAAGAAAACTAAGGAAGGTCACCGTGAAAACACGCAAGTCAGGGTTAACTACCGCCATCCAGACCGCCTTGGGCTACCCGCTCAAGGCCAGCCGCAGCGCGCCATACGGTGCGTTGCTGTGTTGCCTGGCAAGCCTGGGAACCGCCCAGGCCGCACCCTATGTGGAAACCGGCAAACTGGGCGATGCCGCCAGTTGGCGCAGCAATGAGTTCAAGGCCGACTGGGGCCTGGGCGCCGTGCATGCCGATACCGCGTACGCCGCCGGCTACACCGGCAAGGGCGTCAAGCTGGGGATCTTCGATCAGCCGGTGTACGCCCAGCATCCGGAGTTCGCCAGCCCTGGCAAGGTGGTGACGATTGTCACCGAGGGCATCCGTCAGTACACCGACCCGTACATCCCGGTGAAGGCCGGCGATGCGTTTCGTTACGACGGCACGCCGTCGCTCGGTTCGAACGGCAAGCTGGGCAACCATGGCACCCATGTCGGCGGGATTGCAGCGGGTAACCGCGATGGCGGGCCGATGCACGGCGTGGCCTTCGATGCGCAAATCATCAGCGCCGAGAACGGTGACCCGGGCCCGGAAGACGGCATCATCCTCGGCAACGATGGCGCGGTGTACAAGGCCGGCTGGGACGCATTGGTCGCCAGCGGTGCGCGGATCATCAACAACAGCTGGGGCATCGGCATTGGTGAGCAGTACGCCAAGGGCGGGCGCGACCCAGCGTTTCCAAATTTCACGGTCAACGAAGCACAGGCACAATTCAACAACATCCGGCCGATCCTCGGAACCATTGCCGGTGGCGCCTACCAGGGCGCGATCGATGCGGCCCGCAGCGGCGTGCTGACGATCTTCGCCGCTGGCAACGACTACAACCGCAACAATCCGGACGCGATTTCCGGGCTGGCGTACTTTGTGCCAGAAATTGCGCCCAACTGGCTCTCCGTCGCGGCGTTGCAGCAGAACCCGGACACCACGAGCGCCGATCCTTATGTGATCAGTACGTTCTCCTCACGTTGCGGCTATGCGGCGAGTTTTTGCGTGTCGGCGCCCGGCACCAAGATCTACAGTTCCGTCATCAATGGCACCAGCCTGGATAACCTCACCACCGATTATGCCAACTTCAACGGCACGTCCATGGCCGCGCCCCACGTGGCAGGCAGTGCGGCCGTGCTGATGCAGCGCTTCCCGTACATGAGCGGCGACCAGATCTCGACACTGCTCAAGACCACCGCTACGGACCTCGGCGCGCCGGGCATCGACTCGCTGTACGGCTGGGGCATGATCAACCTGGGCAAGGCGATCAATGGCCCGGGAATGTTTGTCACGGCCGAAGACATTCCGGCCGAGTTCCGCATCGACGGCGCTTATGGCAGCGGACAGTTTGTCGCGGATTTACCGGGCGTGGGCGCGGTGGTCGATGCCGGCAAGCCGACTCAGCGAATCTGCAACGATGTGCATTGCGGGCTGGACTTGTGGAGCAATGACATCTCCGGGCACGGCGGCCTGACCAAACAGGGCATCGGCACGCTGGTACTCACCGGCACCAACACCTACAGCGGCCCGACCTTGGTCAATCAGGGCCTGCTGGCCATCAATGGCTCGCTCACGTCGAACGTTACCGTCAGCCAGAGCGGGGTAGTCGGGGGTTCCGGCCGCATCGGTTCGTTGCTGGCAAAAAACGGCGGCACCGTGGCACCGGGCAATTCCATCGGCACTTTGAACGTCGCAGGGGATGTGACGTTTGAGGCCGGGTCGACCTATGCCGTGGAGCTGTCGCCCACTAGCAGCGACCGCATTGTGGCGGGAGGCACAGCGACCTTGAACGGCGGCACGGTGACCCTCGCGCTGGAAAACAGCCCGACGCTGCTCAGTGGCGCACAGGCGCAAAGCCTGATCGGGCGCCAGTACAACATCCTGCAAGCCGCGGGTGGCATTACCGGCAGCTTTGGTGCGGTGCTGCCCAACTACCTGTTCCTCGGCGGCAACCTGAACTACGCGGCCAACGGCGTGCAACTGGACGTGGCACGTAACGCCAACAGTTTTGCCAGCGTGGGCGCCACCGACAACCAGCGCGCCGTGGCCGCTGCCGCCGAGCAATTGGGCGCCGGCAACGCGGTGTATGAAAGCCTGCTGTTGGCGCCGAATGCGGCGTCGGCACAAGGTGCTTTCCAACAACTGTCGGGAGAAATCTACCCGGCCCTGGAAACCGCTTTGGTGAATGACAGCCGCTATGTGCGCGAAGCCGTGGGCGAACGCCTGCGCAATGGCGAGATGGGGGTATCCAGCGAGACGCTCGACAGTCGTGGCAACGTATGGGTCAAGGCCCTGGGCGCTTGGGGCAAGACCGACAGCCGCAGCGATACAGCCGGCTACACCACGTCCATCGGCGGCATGCTCGCCGGGGTGGACGGTGCACTGGACGAGTCCACGCGCATCGGCCTGGTCGCGGGTTACAGCGACACGTCACTGAATATGGGTAGCGGCACGCATTCCCGTGCTTCGGTCGACAGCTACCACTTCGGCGCCTATGCCGGGCATGAGATCGGCGCCTGGCGCCTGAGCGGTGGCGCCACTTACAGTTGGCACCGCGCAGACGTGAAACGCGACCTGCAATACGGCAATGTCTCCGGCAAACAGAAAGCCAAGGTTGATGCGCGCAGCACCCAGGTATTCACCGAAGCGGCCTACCGCATCAACCTGCAACCGTTGGCCCTGGAACCGTTCGCCAACCTGGCCTACGTGCACCTGGACAGCGATGGCTTTACCGAAAAAGGCGACGCTGCGGCGCTGAAAAGTCGCGACGACACCCGCGACCAGGTGTCGAGCACGCTGGGTCTGCGTGCCTTGAAAACCTTCAATGTGAATGACCACCAGCAGTTGGAGGTATCCGGCACCCTGGGCTGGCAGCACACCCTCAGCAGCACCGATGCCGAGCAACACTTGGCATTTGCCTCGGGCGGCCCGTCGTTTACGGTGGAAAGTGCGCCGATGGTGCGTGACGCGGCGCTGGTTGGCGCACGGGTCAGCCTTGCGCTGAGCAAGGATGCGCGGGTCAACTTTGACTACAACGGCCTGCTGGCCAGCAAAGAAAAAGTCCATGGCGTGGGCTTGAGCCTGGATTGGGCGTTCTGATGGTTTAGCGACCTTTGCGGGTGTCGGCGCCACCGGTGCCCGCAGGTTTGGCTTTCTCTACAACTCCAACAAAAGAGAGGCACTACCAATGGGTATCTTTGACTATAAAAACCTCGGCACCGAGGGCTCCAAAGCGTTGTTCGCCGATGCCATGGCGATCACGTTGTACTCCTACCACAACCTGGATAACGGCTTTGCCGTGGGTTACCAGCACAACGGCCTGGGGTTGGGCTTGCCGGCGACGCTGGTCGGCGCGTTGCTGGGCAGCACAGACTCCCAGGGCGTGATCCCCGGCATTCCATGGAACCCGGATTCGGAAAAAGCCGCGCTGGACGCGGTACAAAACGCCGGTTGGACGCCGATCAGTGCGAGCACCTTGGGTTACGGTGGCAAAGTCGATGCGCGAGGCACCTTCTTTGGCGAAAAGGTGGGCTACACCACGGCCCAGGTCGAGGTGCTGGGCAAATACGATGACGCCGGCAAGTTGCTGGAAATCGGCATTGGTTTTCGCGGCACCTCGGGGCCTCGGGAAACCTTGATCAGCGATTCCATCGGTGACCTGGTCAGCGACCTGCTGGCAGCGCTCGGCCCCAAGGACTACGCGAAAAATTACACCGGGGAAGCCTTCGGTGTTTTGCTCAAAAATGTGGCCGACTACGCCAGTTCCCATGGCCTGAGCGGCAAGGATGTGGTGGTCAGCGGCCACAGCCTGGGCGGGCTGGCGGTCAATAGCATGGCCGATCTCAGCAACAACAAGTGGTCGGGGTTCTACACGGACGCCAATTATGTGGCCTATGCCTCGCCCACCCAGAGCGCCGGCGACAAGGTGCTGAACATTGGCTACGAGAATGACCCGGTGTTCCGTGCGCTGGAGGGTTCGTCCTTCAACCTGTCGTCCCTGGGCGTGCACGACAAACCCCATGAGTCGACCACCGACAATATCGTCAGCTTCAACGACCACTACGCCTCGACGCTGTGGAATGTGCTGCCGTTTTCCATTGTCAATCTTCCGACCTGGGTTTCGCACCTGCCCACCGGTTACGGCGATGGCATGACGCGGGTGCTTGAGTCAGGCTTCTACGAGCAGATGACCCGCGACTCCACCGTGATCGTCGCCAACCTGTCCGACCCGGCGCGGGCCAACACCTGGGTGCAGGATCTCAACCGCAATGCCGAGCCGCACAAGGGCAACACCTTCATCATCGGCAGCGACGGCAATGACCTGATCCAGGGCGGTAAGGGCGCGGATTTTATCGAGGGCGGCAAGGGCAATGACACGATCCGCGATAACAGCGGGCACAACACCTTTCTGTTCAGCGGGCATTTTGGCCAGGACCGGGTGATTGGCTATCAATCGACGGACAAGCTGGTGTTCAAGGATGTGCAGGGGAGTGTGGACTACCGTGAGCACGGTGGGGATACGGTGATCAGTGTTGGCGGGGATTCGGTGACGCTGGTGGGCGTGAGTGGCTGGTCGGGGGAGGGGATGGTTATCGCGTAAGGGAGGCGTGTGGGGGCCTGGCCCCCACACCATTATTCATTAGTCTTCCTTGCGCACGGTGGCCACGTCAGCCGCCTTGACCCGTACATGCTTGCCAGCAATATCAGTGAATTCGTAGAAGCCATCGGCAGTCTTGGTTTTTGGGGTGTCCTTGGTCAAATACTGTGTGCCATTTTGCAGCGTCACTACGGTTTGCGTCGCGCAACCGGCCAATACCAGAAAAGTGAGTGCAACCAGTGGCAGACCCAAATTCTTCATGTTCATAACCCTTACCTTAGCCTTGAAAAGTCCCACGCCAGAGGCGCGGGCGACAAATGTTACGCCATCGACTTCACCATCTGATCACTTTTATGCAAAAAGTTGCAGGCACCATTTATCTATTAGCGATTGCAACCTCGCCTTGGCGACGGCACTCTGTATGCATAACCAGTATTTGATCGCTGTACACCATGGCCAATACCCTCGAAGACCCGCTCTATTACCTGCATAACTTCCGCCAGGTCCTGCATTGGCTGGGGCAACGCTATGCCGATCTGCTCGATGCAGACGAACAGCATTTCATTCAGCAATTTGACAGGTTGCCGCAGGCGTCTCAGGCGCTTTTGGTGCGCATGGTGATGCGCAAGGGGGTGCACTTTCGGGCGAGCAAACTCAATTACGTGGAGATCGGCTGCACGCACACCGCTGCTGCGCCATTGCTTGCATTGGGCTGGGTCGACAACAAATCCATGCTGGCCTTTGAAGCGCTGTTTGGCTTGCTGCAAAAAGGCGAGATATTCGGCGCGTTCAAGCCGTGGATCGACCAGCCCAGGGGCAGGAAGTCCGATTGGTTGGAAGGGCTGGCGGCACAATTCACCGACAGCCGCAGTTTTGCCGGTTGGTGCCCGGACCTTACCGACACGCTCTTGAGCCTTACCGTGATGGAATTGTGTGATCGCCTGCGCCTGATGTTCTTCGGCAACCTGCATCAGGATTGGTCGGAATTCGTGCTGGCTGACCTGGGCATCTACACCTACGAAAGAGTCGAGTTCTGCGCAGAGTCCCGTGGCCTGCGCAGCCGGGATGATGTGCATGGCTTTCTGTTCCTGCACCAGTGCCAGCAGGCCTTTGAAACCGGTGAAGCGCTGGAGGCGGTGCTGGCCCGGGTCGCAACCCTGAGTACCGACAACCCCTGGCTGGAAAAACGCCGGGCCAAGTTGTTGTTCCAGGTCGGTCAATATTGCGAGCGCATTGCCGAATTGGCGTTGGCGGAACAGATTTACCGCAGCTGTGCCTATCCCGGTGCCCGCTCACGATTGATCCGGGTATTGGAACGTCAAGAGGACTACGGCCAAGCCATGGCCCTGGCGAGCGCCGCCCAACAGGCGCCGGAAAGCGCCGCCGAGCAGCAGCACTTATTGCGTGTCATGCCACGCCTGCGCCGCAAACTGGGTGAACCGGCCTTGCCGAAAGTGAAGCCACGCCCGGTCGTGCGCCTGGACCTTGCCCTTGCGCTACCCGAACCGCTGATGTCGGTGGAGTATTGCGTGCAGGCTCACCTCAGCGAGCCCGATGGGCCGGTGCACTACGTTGAAAACGGGCTGATCAATTCACTGTTCGGGCTGCTGTGCTGGGACGTGATCTTTACACCGCTGCCGGGTTCATTTTTCCACCCGTTCCAACGCGGTCCCGCAGACCTGCACAGCGAAGACTTCCATCAGCGCCGTGCACCGCTGTTCGCTGCGTGTTTCGAGCAATTGCAGGACGAACGCTACAAAACCACCATTCGCCAGCGTTACAGCGACAAGTGGGGGATCCAGTCACCTTTCGTGTTCTGGAACCTGCTCAGCGAAGACCTCTTGGAGCAGGCCCTGGCCTGCCTGCCCGCCGAACACCTGCGCTATTGGTTTGAACGGCTGCTACTGGACATCCGTGCCAACCGCGCCGGTATGCCCGACCTGATCCAGTTCTGGCCGGCGCAAAAAACCTACCGCATGATCGAGGTCAAGGGCCCCGGTGATCGCCTGCAGGACAACCAACTGCGTTGGCTGGAATTCTGTGGCGAATACCAGATGCCGGTGACCGTCTGCTATGTGCGCTGGGCAGAATCCGCTTGAGCTACAGCGTTGCCGTGCGGGCGCTGTGCGAGTTCACGGCCAAGGTCGGTGACCTCGACCTGCGCTTCACACCGTCGCCCAGCGCCCAGGAAGGCATTGCCGGCCACCGCACCGTCGCCTCACGGCGCAGCGCGCACTACCAGAATGAAGTCGCGCTTGAAGGCGAGTACCAGCAGCTCAAGGTGCGAGGCAGGGCGGACGGCTATGACCCGGACGCCAACCGCCTGGAAGAGGTGAAGACCTATCGCGGCGACCTCGACGCCCAGCCCGCCAACCACCGGCAACTGCACTGGGCCCAGGTCAAAGTGTATGGCTGGCTGATGTGCCAGAAGCTCAACCTGTCAGAGATCAACCTGGCGCTGGTGTACTTCGATATCGTCGGTGACGGCGAGACGGTGCTCGACCAACGCTTTCAAGCCACCGAACTGGAAACCTTCTTCAACCAGCAATGCGCGCTGTTTCTCGGCTGGGCCGAGCAGGAAATGGCGCACCGCGAAGCGCGCAACAGCGCCGCGCAAACCCTGGCGTTTCCCCATGCCGGTTTCCGTCCTGGCCAGCGCTCGCTTGCCGAGTCGGTGTACAAGGCGGTCAGCACCGGCCGTTGTCTGATGGCCCAGGCGCCGACCGGCATCGGCAAAACCATCGGTACGATCTTCCCGTTGCTCAAGGCCTTGGCGCCCCAGCAACTGGACAAACTGTTCTTTCTCACCGCCAAGACCCCCGGCCGTAAGCTCGCCCTGGATGCTGCCCAAGTGCTGCATGCCAGCAGCCCTGGCCTGCCTTTGCGTGTGCTGGAGTTGGTGGCGCGGGACAAAGCCTGCGAGCACCTGGAAAAAGACTGTCACGGCGATTCCTGCCCGTTGGCCAGGGGCTTCTACGACCGTCTGCCCGCCGCACGCATCGCGGCTTCCAAGGTGCGCCTGCTGGACCAGCGCACTCTGCGCAATGTGGCCCTGGCCCATGACGTTTGCCCGTATTACCTGAGCCAGGAAATGGCGCGTTGGGCCGACCTGGTGGTCGCTGACTACAATTACTTCTTCGATTTCGGCGCCATACTGTTCGGCCTGGCCCAGCTCAACCAGTGGCGCGCGGCGGTGCTGGTGGACGAGGCGCACAACCTGGTCGATCGGGCCCGCTCGATGTACAGCGCCAGCCTTGACCAGTACCACCTCAAGACCCTGCGCGATACAGCCCCCGAACCCTTGAAGAAACCCTTGCAGCGCCTCAACCGTGAGTGGAACGCGCTGCACAAGGACCAACTTGCGCCGTACCAGGCCTACACCGCTCGCCCCGAGAAACTGTTGCAGGCCTTGAGCCTGTGCGCCAGCACCATGGGCGAGTACTTCAACGATCACCCCGAGTCTCTCAGCGGCGACCTGCAAAGCTTCTATTTCGAGGTGCTGCAATTCGGCAAGGTCGCCGAATTGTTCAACGAACACTTCATTTTCGATATCAGTAAGCGGCAGTTCAGCGGCAAACGCAGCAGCTCGACCCTGTGCCTGCGTAACGTGGTGCCTGCCGAGTTCATACGCCCACGGCTGACGGCCGCCCGCAGCAGCGTGCTGTTTTCCGCGACCCTGAGCCCACGGCATTACTACGCCGACTTACTGGGGCTGCCCGCTGATACGGCGTGGATCGATGTGGAGTCGCCGTTCAAGGCTGAGCAATTGCAGGTACGCATCGTCGATGCAATCTCCACGCGCTTCGTGCATCGTGAGGCCTCGCTGGAGCCTATCGTCGAGCTGATCGCCCGCCAGTACACCCAGCAGCCTGGCAATTACCTGGCGTTCTTCAGCAGTTTCGATTATCTGCAACAAGTGGCGCAGTTGCTGGCCGAGAAACATCCGACCATTACGCTGTGGCAACAGTCACGCGGCATGGCTGAGGCCGAGCGCCAGGCCTTTCTCGACCAGTTCACCGAACACAGCCAGGGCATCGGGTTTGCCGTGCTCGGCGGTGCATTCGGTGAGGGCATCGACTTGCCCGGCACCCGCTTGATCGGTGCATTCATTGCCACCCTTGGCTTGCCCCAGTTGAACCCGATCAATGAACAGATGAAAGTGCGCATGGGCGCGATCTTCGGTGCGGGCTACGACTACACCTACCTGTACCCTGGTATCCAGAAAGTCGTGCAGGCGGCGGGTCGGGTGATCCGCAGCCAGCAGGACCAGGGTGTGGTGATGTTGATCGATGACCGATTTGGCGAGGCTCGGGTACGTCAATTGTTGCCGCGCTGGTGGGCGGTGGCTTGAGTCATTCCTGTCGTCAATGATGCTGGCGGCTTGAGCAGTCATGGTCCACGCTGGGAAAAACCTGCAAAAGGCCATGCCCATGCGCCAGCTCCTCATCAGCGTCAACGGTATTGAGTTAAGTGTTTATAGTGCGGGGCCCGAACAGGGCGCGCCGATCTGGCTGCTTCACGGTTTCCCGGAATGCTGGCACTCGTGGCGCGAGCAAATTCCCGCGCTTGTGGCGGCGGGTTATCGGGTGTTTGCCCCGCAAATGCGCGGTTACGGAGGCAGCAGTTCACCGGCTGAAATTGCCGACTATGACCTGTTGACGCTATGTGGCGATATCCAGCAGGCCATGAACCACTTCGGCCATACGCAGGTGGTGATGGTCGGCCATGACTGGGGCGCCGTGGTGGCTTGGCATCTGGCCTTGCTTGAGCCTGAGCGTGTCACACGCCTGATCACGATGTCCGTGCCGTTCGCTGGGCGCGCCCGTCGACCGGTGATCGAAATCATGCGCGAGCTGTACGCTGACCGCTTCAACTACATCCTGTATTTCCAGGTGCCGGGCGTTGCCGAGCAGGAGTTGGATGCGGATATCGAGCGCACATTGCGCCTGTTCATGCAGGATCAGGACGTGTTTCTGCAACAGAAGCCGGCGACCGCGACCTTGCTCGAAGGTGTTTCAGCGCCCGGAGCATTGCCGCAGTGGTGTTCCCAGGCGGATCTGGACGTTTATGTGAACACCTTCGCCGAGCACGGTTTTCGTGGCCCACTGAACTGGTATCGCAACTTCGAACGCAACTGGCAACGCACCGAGTTCATCGCTGGGCAGAAAGTGCTGCAACCCACACTGTTCCTGATCGGCGACCGCGACCCGGTCGGGGTCTTCGAAGCCCACACAATCAAACGCATGCCGGATTCAGTGCCGCAGCTTGAGCAGCATGTGTTGGCGAACTGTGGTCACTGGATCCAGAACGAACAAGCCCAACAGGTCAACGCCCTGATGCTCGGCTTTCTAATGAAAAGGTAAAGGTTGCTCCTCGACCCGGTTGATCCACCAGGCGAATGCTGCGCCCATGCAATTGCAGGATGCGGTGCACGATGCGCAGGCCCAGGCCGCCGTCACGACGGGCGCCGCCGATGGTAAAGGCGCGCAGGAACAAGCCTTCGCGCAGCTCGGCGTCGATGCCTGGGCCGCTGTCGCTGACCGTGACGGCGACGGCCTGGGTTTCAGGCGCGAGCGCCACCTCGATCTCGCCGTTCACCGGTGTATGGCGCAGGGCGTTATCCAGCAGGTTGGTCAGTACGCGTTCAATCAGGCCCAAGTCCGCCAGCACCGTTGGCACCTGCGGCGGCAACGTCGCGGTGAGGGTGATGCCGCGTGCTTCGGCGGTCAGTTCGAATTTTTGAAAGATGTCCTGCACCAAGTCCGGTAATGAAAACCCTTCGATCACCGGCTGGACAAAGCCATGTTCCAGGCGCACCAGCTCCAGCAATGACTGGGCCAGACCGCCAACCTTGCGGCTCTGGTCCAGGGCAATGCCGAGGTAACGGCGGCGTTCTTCGGGGCTGAGGCTGGCATCCTTGAGCGACAGGGTTTCCAGATAGCCATGTAGCGAGGCCAATGGCGTGCGCAGGTCGTGGGAGATATTGGCGACCATTTCGCGGCGTTCCTGGTCCTGATGGGTGATGGCGCGCCACTGTTCGCCCAGACGGTTTTCCATTTGCACGAAGGCGTGATCGAGCACGGCAATTTCATCGCCGCTGGTGAGTTCCGGCACAGCGGGTTCAGCCGCTTTGGGTGCACCATTGATGTCGAATTGGCCGACTTTATCGGTCAACTGGCGCAGCGGTCGGGTGATCCAGGCGAACGCAATCAGCCCGGCCAACAAGCAGAGCAGGGCGACCAGGCCAATGGACCACAGCGCGATCTTCAATGCCATGCCGGTGGCATCCTTGGCGTCATACACGTCATGAGCCTCACCGAGCAGCACTACATAGAGGAAGCCGGTCTGCTGGCCGCCAGCCATGAGGGGCGCTGCGCTGAACACCTTGCGGCCATCGAGGCTGCGCGGGTCATCACCGAGGATCGGCAGCATGAATCCGGCCAGGAAGCGCCGCACGGGGGCGAGGTCGACTCGATCGCGCAGCAGATGACCACTGGGCGCGGCGTTACCGACCACACGGCCATCAATGTCGAGCAGGTAAACCTCGACACTCGGGTTGACCAGCATCAACTGGCTGAACAGGTTGCGCACCGCGTCGGGCTTGAGGCCATCGGCGTCCATCAACTGCGTGTCGCGGGCAATGTGCGCCGCCAGGTCGCGGGACAGGCCTTGCACCACCTCCAGTTCATGCATGCGGTTGGAGCGCACCTGCAACCAGGCCGAGGTGCCGCTGCAAATCAGCAGCAATACAGCGAACACCACCGACAGGCGTTGGGTCAGGGTCAGCTTCATGGTGGGCTCTCGGCAAACTTGTAGCCACGGCCCCACACCGTAAGGATGCGCGCCGGGTTGGCCGGGTCGGTTTCGACCTTGGCGCGCAGCCGGTTGATGTGGGTGTTCACCGTGTGTTCATAACCTTCGTGGCTGTAGCCCCACACCGCATTGAGCAGGTCCATGCGTGAGAACACCTTGCCCGGCTGACGGGCGAAGAAGTACAGCAGGTCGAATTCCCGTGGCGTGAGGTCCAGGCGCTGGCCTTGCAGGGTAGCGTCACGGGTCAGCGGGTTGATGAACAATTGGCCGAGATCTAGGCTGCCGGCGTCCATCTTCAGGTTGCGCGCCATGGCGTCGACCCGGCGTAACAGCGCCTTTATGCGAGCAACCAGTTCCGGCATGGAAAAGGGTTTGGCGAGGTAGTCATCTGCGCCCAACTCCAGGCCGAGGATGCGGTGCAATTCGCTGGAGCGCGCGCTGGTGATGATGATGGGGGTGTAGCGCGTCATGGCGCGGGCGCGGCGGCAGATCTCCAGGCCGTCGACGCCGGGCAGCATCAAGTCGAGGATCAGCGCATCCCAACCGCCTTGTTCCAACAGGCGCAGACCTTCGGTGCCGTCGGCGCTGTGGACGACGTGGAACTGTTCGTCACGCAGGTGCAGGCAGATCAGGTCGGCGATATGGGCATCGTCCTCGACCACCAGGACACGTTTTGGCTGATCCATGTAAGAGAAACCTTCGCTTGTAGTCCGCGCATTGTGCGGGTTTCGCAACAGTGTAGTTATCACGAATTGTTTAACTCTGCGTGAGGATTCCGCGACCGGCCAGGGCTTAGGATGAGGTCAGTGATTTGGCGAAGCGCATGGTGTGGTGAGCGAGCTTGCTCGCGCTGGGCTGCGCAGCGGCCCTTAAAAAAAGCGCGAGCGCTGCGCACTCCAGCGCGGGGCAAGCCCGCTCACCACAGGTTCATCGCTAGTCATCAGGCCAATGTGTTTAGGAGAACTCTATGTACTCATGGCGACAATTACTGCTGTACACCAGTCGCTGTGGCGGTCACCCAGGTCACGTGTTCGATGACGGCCCGCCACCCACCGGCCTGCGCTACTGCATGAACGGCGCCGCCATGACGTTCACGGCGGCTTAAGCCTATGTCTTTCTCTTACAAGATTCCCAGCCATGTGGCTCCTGGTTCTCGCGTACCTGGGCGGCGTGCTGACAATCGTCAGCCCGTGCATCCTGCCTGTTCTGCCTTTTGTCTTCGCTCGTACCGGGCAGCCGTTTTTGCGCAGTGGCTTGCCGCTGTTAGCGGGGATGGCGGTGACATTCGCCCTGGTGGCAACGCTCGCGGCGGTGGGCGGCGGCTGGGTGGTGCAAGTCAATCAATACGGTCGCTGGCTCGCGTTGCTGTGCGTTGCGCTGTTCGGCTTAACGCTATTGTTGTCACACCTGTCAGAACGCCTGACACGCCCTTTGGTCGCCGCCGGCAGTCGCTTGTCGCAAGCCGCCGGGGCCGATGCCAGGCCGCGTCCTGGCGCATCATTCCTGATCGGCGTCGCCACCGGGTTGCTGTGGGCGCCGTGCGCCGGGCCGATCCTGGGGCTGGTGCTCACCGGCGCCGCGTTGCAGGGCGCCAGCGTCGGTACTACCTTGCTCTTGCTGGCTTACGCCGCCGGGGCTGTCACCTCCCTCGGTGCAGGTGAAAGGCTGCGCCGGGGCCTGGGCGCGTTGATGCTGGCCGGGGGCGCAATCCTCACCATCGAATTCCTCGACCCCAACGTTTCGGCGTATGCCTTCACCTTTGGTTAACCCGGAGTGCCTGCCATGAATGTATTCAAATACCTGCCCGCACTGGCCTTCGCCGCCTTCGTCGGCCAAAGCTCAGCCTTCTCCTTCGGCGCCTCCGACGATGCCGTTGTCATCGCGCCACCGGCCCTGGACCTGCCTGTAACCTCAGGCAACCTGCAAACCGCCGTGTTCGCCGGCGGCTGCTTCTGGGGCGTGCAGGGAGTATTCCAGCACGTGCAAGGGGTGAAAAACGCCGTCTCCGGCTACGACGGTGGGGCGGCGAGTACCGCGCAATATGAAGCCGTCAGTGAAGGCGATACCGGCCACGCCGAGTCCGTGTCCGTCACCTACGACCCGAGTAAAGTCAGCTACGGCAAACTGCTGCAGATCTACTTCTCGGTCGCCCACAACCCCACCGAACTCAACCGCCAGGGGCCGGACACCGGCACCCAATACCGGTCTGCAATCTTCGCGCAGAACGCCGAGCAGCAAAAAGTCGCCCAGGCCTACATCGCACAACTGGATGAGGCCAATGCTTTCGGCAAACCCATCGTCACGAAGATCGAGATGGGCAAGGCGTTCTACCCGGCGGAGTCCTACCATCAGGACTTTCTCACCGAAAACCCGTCTTACCCCTACATCGTGATCAACGACCTGCCGAAAGTGGCGCAACTGAAAAAGCTGTTTCCGGCGCAATACAGCGCCGAGCCGGTGCTGGTGAAAAACCAGTAATCAGCCTTTGGCCTTGGCCAGGTAAGGCGCCAGGCGTCGGCCCATTTCCTCACCCAGGGCTTGCAGCCCGCTCAACGGGCGGATCATCACTTCAAACTCGATGATCTGCCCGTGTTCGTTGAAGCGGATCATGTCGATGCCCTTGAGCTGCTTGTCGCCCACGCGCGCGCTGAATTCGAGCACCACACTCCGGCCATCGCCGGAGGCGAGTTCACGGTGATAGGTGAAGTCTTCGAAGACGTTGATCACCGTATTGAGGATCATCGACACCACCGGCGCGCCAGGGTAGGGCGTATGAGCCATAGGTGAGCGGAAGACGGCGTCGGGCGCCAACAGTTCGGGCAGGGCCTTGAGGTCACGATTGGCCAACATGGCGTGCCAGCGTTGCAGGGTGTGTGCAGCCGCAGGGTTGAGCGTGAGTTCGGACATGTTCTGTACCTGTTCTTATGGTGGGAAGGCATTTCACCTGCCCAACATAAGAGCGGTATCCAAACAGGGTCAATCACCCTAACTTACAGATAAGTGACCTAAACGTACTTAGACCATCTCCAGGTACGAGCTGTGAATCGCCCGCGCCAACTCGCGCACGGTGTCGATAAAATCCGTTAGACGGGCGTGCAATCCCTCCTCAAGAATCTCATCGATCCCGGTATACCTAAGCCGCGCTTCAAACTCAGCGGCCAGACGCTGCGCCGTACGCCCATAACTGCCGGGGAGGTCGGCCAGGATATGGCTCAGTTCTTCGATGCAGGCATGCAACGAACGCGGCACATCACTGCGCAACAGCAGCAACTCGGACACGGAGCGGGCATTCAGCGCGTTCGGGTACAGCTCGGTATACGCCTCGAACGACGACAAAGCGCGGAGCAGGGCGCTCCACTGGTAATAACCGCGTGCCGACAAGTCGCTGACTTCTTCCGACTCCTCGCCAAACATTTCGTAACGCGCATCCAGCAAGCGCAAGGTGTTGTCGGCGCGCTCGACAAAGGTACCCAGGCGGATAAACCGATAGGCGTCATTGCGCATGATCGTCCCCGACGTCGCTCCCCGGAACAGGTGCGAGCGCTGCTTGACCCAATCACAGAAGTGGCTGATGCCATGCCGCGCCAGGCCGCCGGCAGCGATGCTGCGCATTTCGAGCCACGTGGCGTTGAGGTTTTCCCACATGTCGGCGGTGATGCGCCCGCGTACCGCATGGGCATTGCCGCGAGCGGCACGCAGGCAGTTGTAGATGCTCGCGGGGTTCTCTTCGTCGAGGGCAAAAAAGTGCAGCATGCGCTCGGCGTCCAGCTGTTTATGACGTTCCAGGTAACTGTCCAGGGTGCCGCTGCTGAGCAACGACATGGCCAGTTCATCCAACCCGTCACTGCGCCCGGCCTGGGGCATCAACGACAGGGAATAACTGACTTCGAGCATGCGCGCCAAGTTCTCGGCGCGTTCCAGGTAACGGGACATCCAGTACAGATCTGCGGCGGTTCTACTCAACATACTCAGCCCTCCACCACCCAGGTGTCCTTGGTTCCGCCGCCTTGCGACGAGTTGACGATCAACGAGCCTTCCTTCAGCGCCACGCGGGTGAGGCCGCCGGGCACCAGGCGGGTTTCCTTGCCCGAGAGCACAAAGGGCCGCAGGTCGATATGCCGTGGGGCGATGCCGTTTTCGACAAAGGTGGGGCAGGTGGACAGGCTCAGGGTCGGCTGGGCGATGTAGGCGTGGGGCCTGGCCTTGATGCGTTGGCGGAAATCCTCGATCTCGGCCGCGCTGGAGGCCGGGCCGACCAGCATGCCGTAGCCGCCGGAGCCCTGGGTTTCCTTGACCACCAGTTCCGGCAGGTTGGCCAGTACGTGGGACAGTTCATCCGGCTTGCGGCACTGGAAAGTCGGTACGTTCTGTAACACCGGTTCTTCATCCAGGTAGAAACGGATCATTTCCGGCACATAGGGGTAGATCGATTTGTCGTCGGCCACGCCGGTGCCAATGGCGTTGGCCAGTACCACATTGCCGGCGCAATAGGCGGCGACCAGGCCTGGAACGCCGAGCATCGACTCAGGGTTGAAGGCCTTGGGGTCGAGGAAGGCGTCGTCGATACGCCGGTAGATCACATCCACCGGCTTGGGGCCGTCGGTGGTGCGCATGAACACCTTGAGGTCCTGCACGAACAGGTCCGCGCCCTCTACCAACTCAACGCCCATTTCACGGGCCAGGAACGCATGTTCAAAGAACGCGCTGTTGAAGCGGCCCGGCGTCAGCACCACCACGTTAGGGTTGTCCAGGCGGCTTGAGCTTTTCAGGGTCTTGAGCAGCAGGTTGGGGTAGTGGTCCACCGGCGCGATGCGTTGCTTGGCGAACACCTCGGGGAAGAGGCGCATCATCATCTTGCGGTCTTCGAGCATGTAGCTCACGCCGCTGGGGGTGCGCAGGTTGTCTTCAAGCACGTAGTAGGTGCCGTCACCGTCGCGCACCAGGTCCACGCCGGAAATGTGCGAATAGATGTCGCGGTGCAGGTCCAGGCCGACCATGGCTTTCTGGTAACCCTCGTTGCCCAGCACCTGGTCCGCTGGAATGATCCCGGCCTTGATGATGCGCTGGTCGTGGTAGATGTCGGCGAGGAACATGTTCAGCGCGTTGACGCGCTGGATACAGCCGCGTTCGATCACGCTCCATTCGCTGGCGGGGATGCTGCGCGGGATGATGTCGAAGGGGATCAGGCGCTCGGTGTCTTGCTCGTCGCCATACAAGGTGAAGGTGATCCCGGCGCGATGGAACAGTAAATCGGCTTCACGGCGACGCTGGGCCAGCAGTTCCGGCGGCGTGTTGGCCAGCCAGCGGGAAAAATCCTGGTAATGCGCACGGCATACGCCGTTTGCGTCATTCATTTCATCAAAGAAAGATCGAGCCATTCCAGTACCTTGTCAGTGCCGAGGGGAACAGGGGTGGCACTGCCGTTTCAAAAAACGCATTTTTTATGAGCCCGTGGCGGTGGGTGCCAATGGGCCTGGTCCTTACTTTCTTATAGGGTCGGCTCTGGGTCGGGGGGTAACCAATGCTCCTGTATCCGGGCAGATGAATGGATAAAGCAATGCTTGTGCCGGAAACCCCAAAACACCGGATTCCTGTGTGGTGAGCGGGCTTGTGTGGTGAGCGAGCTTGCTCGCGCTGGGCTGCGCAGCGGCCCCCATTAAAGCGGGAGCGCTGCGCACTCCAGCGCGGGGCAAGCCCGCTCACCACAAAAGCCAGTCCGTCACAGTGCACTCCATGCTCCGACTTGGTGCATGAACGAACTTGAACTTCACCCGCCCCCGATTCTTCTAACGGGACACGAACCCGCATGGAGCACCGCCGTGCCCAGAATCATCTCACCGCAAACCCCGGAATCGAGCCTGCCCGATCACAGCGAGCACAACGCCAAGATCTTCGGCTCGCCCAAAGACCGCCTCGACTTTTACCGGCGCGAAATCCAGTATGAAACCACCATCCTTGCCAACCGTACCGACGCCTACCTCACCGCGCAGTCGTTCCTGGTGATCGCCTTTGTGTCGGGCATGGGCAACCTCAACCCCGAATGGGGCAAGTTGTTCACCGTGGTGGTGCCGATTTTCCTCGCCGTGTTGGGCATCCTCAGTTCCCTCAACGCATGGCCTGGGATCCGCGCGGCGTATGACATCATCGATCACTGGCACTTCAAGCAAAGCGAGCTGTTGCGCAGCGAGCCGGTGATGGGCATGGCGTACGACGAGTCGCCGCTGTTTTCCGAAATGGAGTCGTCGCACAAGGGTTATCGCAAGTCGTTGCTGTTTTCCATGCGCGCGCCCTGGTTATTCATGGTGTTCTGGGTGCTGCTCGCTGCGTACGCGTTTTACATCCAGGTCGACAACCCCGGATCCTAAACCGATGGAACTTCATCACGCTGGGCATGACCTTAACTCTACCCAGGCGACATTTTCCGAGAGGTAAGCCATGAGCACAGACAAACAACCCGCCACCGGTGCCGATGCGCCCAAAGACCCGGTGCCAGCAAAAGACCCCAAGGCCAAGGAAAACGACTACAGTCCAGACTTCAAGCCCAAGCCTGAGCCCAAGCCTGAAACCGATGCCGATATCGACACCCAAGGCGGTTAGAGGAGACGGTCATGTCCAAAGAACTTGATGAAGAACTCAACGACCCCGGTAATGAAGACCCCGGGTCATTGATGGACGATGCAGAAGTGCCGCTCAACGATCTGGATGAAGCGGCGGAAGTGGGTAACACCGAGCGTCAAGACTGAGTATTCACCCGGGCACGTCGTTCATACCACACCAGCATAGGCTGGGTACTCAGGCCATGAACGACGATGCTCAGGGCGATCACCGACAAGGTCAGGTTCACCGCCACGGCGCTGCTGGTGCCAATCAGTCCGTGATTGAGCGCGTAAAACAGGTAGTAAATGCTGCCGATCCCGCGAATGCCGAACCATCCCATCAGGCTGCGCTGCTGACGATCAATCAGGCGTCCCCACGGCATCGCCAGCACACTGATCGGCCGAATCACGCAAAACAACAGCGCCGCCATCGGCAGTGCGCGCCAATCCCAGTGGCTTATCAGCACGATCCCCAGTACCGTCACCAGGAACACCTCCATCGAGCGTTCCACCAGGCTGCCGAATGACAGCATGTCGCCCATCATGACGCCGGCGGCGATCTGGGTGTCCTTCAGTTCGCTCACATCCCCTTGCAACGCGCGGTCCGGCTCGACTTCCAAATGGCCCACCACCGGCAACGCCAGATGCTCCGAAGGCGTTTTTGAGTTTCCGGTGGAGCGGAATTCCGCCTGGCGCAAACCAAGCCCGGCCGCAAACACGGACAGAAAGCCATAACCGCCCACTGCCTCGGCGACCACATAGGCCAGCGCAATCAGAGCGAGGGTCAGGTAGTCATTGGGCGAGAGCGTGCTGTCACTGTTGGTGATGCGTAGCCACAACGTCGCGCGGCCGATACCCCGGCCCATCCAGTAGCCGATCAACAACCCGGCCGGCACCGCCCACAACAAGTTCTTCAATACCCAACCGCCCAGCCAATCGCCGTCAAACCCGCCGTGTTGCATGAACAGCAGGGCAAAAATCACAAAGGGAAAGGCGGTGCCATCGTTCAAGCCCGCTTCGCCGGACAATCCGAAGCGCAGCGGGTCGTAATCCTGAGCGTTATTGACCTGCACCAGGCCTGCCAGCACCGGATCCGTTGGCGCCAGTATCGCGCCCACCAGCAGCGACACGCCCCACGACAGCGTAAACAGGTAATGCAGCGCGAGGCTGATCCCCAGGATGGTCAGCAGCATCACCGGCCCGGCCATGCCAAACGCGATGCGCCAGGTACGGTGCTTGAGCGGCAGGCGCAGTTTCAAGCCGCTGACAAACAGCGAAAACAGCACTGCGACTTCCGTGAGGTGCTCCATCCAGCGTGCGGAGTGCTGGATGTCCAGGTGCAGCAGGTCTACGCCAAGGGGGCCAATTCCCACGCCCAGCAGCAGGCACACCGCCGAGGTCGTGACCGGCATCCAGCGCAGAAAGGAAGAGGTGAGGGCGAGCGTGAGCAACACGGCGCCCAGTACGGCCATCCACAAAATAAAAGTCATCGAACGTGTACCGGGCCGTGGTCTGTTCAGCTTGGAGGACTGCGGCGCGTCACCGGTTCAATGTGATTGGATCAATTGCGAACCGATGGTCTTCAGGCGAATCATGTCCATCAATTGCCGCAACCCCGGCTGTGACTGGCGACGGCTGGGGTAATACATGCACAGTTGCGCATGGTGTGGCTCAACGCCGAGGTGGTCACGCCCAGTTCATGGGCGGCGTGGCGGAAGCTGCGGCGGCGGATGATCGCCATGAACACGTTGAGATCAGCCAACTGGTCCATGGGCGGGCACTTGTGGGGTGGGGCGGACAATGAACAAGCCATCCGCATCCTGCGCCATGCCCTGGCAATCGGTATCAACCTGATCGACACCGCTCCGGTGTACGGCTTTGGCCTGTCCGAAGAACTGATCGGCACGGCAAATCGGTACTGGCCCTGGCCCTGCGCTGGCCCGACCATCGCCCTGTGGGGCGCACGGCGGCCGGAGCAGTTGAAGGGCTACGAAGAAGCCTTCGGCTGGCACCTCACGCCCGAAGACCTGAAAAAGATCCGATCGGCCCGGAATTTATGGCCCCACCCAAGCGTTAACGACCTCTTTGGACCATAAACGACATGGCCGCAAACTTACCCATTGAACGACTGTTCAGTTTGAACTATGTTGACCGCATCCACCCGTTTTCCACCCGACGGGTTCGCGCTGTTTCTTCTTGAACAAGAGGCTCTGGCATGCGGTTTTCCCCCTTCGTCGAAAGAATTGCAGGGCAGGGCGTAGCTGCCTGGGACATCCACCACGCCGCGTTCCAGGCGGCCAGCCAGGGCGAAGACATCATCATCCTCAGCGTTGGCGATCCGGATTTCGCCACGCCGTCCTTCATTACCGACGCCGCCGTGAGTGCCTTGCGCGACGGTGACACCCACTACACCGAAATCCCCGGTCGCCCGGCGTTGCGCGATGCAATAGCTGCACGCTACAGCCTGACGCTGGGCCGTCCACTGACTGCCGAAAACGTCATCACCGTGGCCGGTGCGCAAAACGCCTTGTTCGTGACCTCCCTGTGTCTGCTACAGGCCGGCGATGAAGTGCTGGTGCTCGACCCGATGTACGTCACCTACGAAGCCACGCTCAAGGCCAGCGGTGCGACACTGGTCCGTGTGCCCTGTTCGCCGGAATCCGGCTTTCGCCTCGACGCCCAGTTGCTCGGCGCAGCCATCACACCGCGTACGCGGGCGATTTTCTTCTCCAACCCGAACAACCCCACCGGCGTGGTACTCAACCCGCATGAGCTGCAAGCCATTGCCGACCTGGCGATTGCCCACGACCTGTGGGTGGTGGTCGATGAGGTCTATGAAAGCCTGGTGTTCGACGGCGAATACCACAGCCTCGCAGCGCTGCCGGGCATGGCCGAGCGATGCGTGGTGATTGGCAGTCTGTCCAAGTCCCATGCCATGACCGGCTGGCGCATCGGCTGGCTCATCGCCACGCCGCAGATGGTCGCGCATGCGGAAACCCTGGTGCTTAGCATGCTCTACGGGTTGCCGGGCTTCGTGATGGAAGCCGCCACCGCTGCCGTGCTGGCCCATGACGAGGTGACCCAGGGCATGCGCGAGATTTATCGGCGCCGGCGCGACCTGGTGGTGTCGGGGCTGAGTGGGTGCCCTGGCATCCAGGTGCAGGCACCGCAAGCCGGGATGTTTGTGCTGGTGGATGTGCGCGACACCGGCCTGGGCTCCCTCGACTTTGCCTGGCGCCTGTTCCGTGAAGCCGGGGTTTCGGTACTCGACGCCGCCGCGTTTGGCGAGCCGGCCCAGGGTTTCGTGCGCTTGTCGTTCACCCTGGGAGAAGAGCGCCTGCGTGAAGCCTGCCAACGCATCGTGCGGTTTGTCGCCAAGCTGGCCGGTGAACCGCGTACCGCGGCGGCGCCCAGGATCGAAGTGGTGCAGCCGGCCGCAGCCAAAAAGATGATCGAGGTCATCGACCTGCACAAGCGCTTCGGCAATATCGAAGTGCTCAAGGGCATTTCCCTCACGGCCCACGAAGGCGATGTGATCTCGCTGATCGGCGCCAGCGGCTCGGGCAAAAGCACCTTGCTGCGCTGCATCAACATGCTCGAAGTGCCGGACCAGGGCAGCATTCATGTGGACGGCGAAAGCATCAAGCTCAACTACGGCCGGCCCGGCGCGCCTCTGGTGGCGGACGCCAAACAGCTGGTACGCATCCGTTCGACCTTGGGCATGGTGTTCCAGAACTTCAACCTGTGGCCACATCGCACGGTCCTGGAAAACCTTATTGAGGCCCCCACCCAGGTCCTGCGCGAAAGCCGCGCCGAAGCCATCGAACGCGCCGAAGCCTTGCTCGACCGCGTCGGCCTGGCCGCCAAGCGCGACGAATACCCGGCGTTCCTCTCCGGCGGTCAGCAGCAGCGGGTGGCGATTGCCCGTGCGCTGGCCATGCGCCCCAAAGTCATGCTGTTCGACGAACCCACCTCGGCCCTCGACCCGGAACTGGTGGGTGAAGTGCTGCGGGTTATCCGTTCCCTGGCCGAGGAAGGCCGCACCATGATCCTGGTCACTCATGAAATGGCATTCGCCCGGGATGTGTCGTCGAAAGTGGCGTTTCTGCACCAAGGCATGATCGAAGAAACCGGCTCGCCGGATGCGGTGTTTATCGACCCACGCAGTGAACGTTGCCGACAGTTCGTCAACGCGCATCAAACTCGCTAACTCCATAAAAAGACGGGGCAAAATCATGAAATCCAAGCGTATGGCAACGTGGTTGAGCAGTGCAGTGTTGGTGTTGACCGCGGGTTTCACCTGGGCGGCGGAAAAGCCCATCGTGTTTGCGGTCGCTGCGGAACCCTATCCGCCATTCACCGTTAAAGGTGGCAACGGCCAATGGTCCGGCTTTGAAGTGGACTTGATCCACAAACTCTGCGAAGGCATGAAAGCCGAGTGCCAGATCAAGGAAGTGGCGTGGGACGGCATCATTCCTTCTTTGCTAGCGAAGAAGATCGACGTGATTTTCTCGTCGATGTCGGTGACCGATGAGCGCGAAAAACAGATCGCCTTCAGCCGTGCCTATTACGATTCCCTGTTAGGCGTCGCCGGGCCGAAAGGCAGCGAAGTCGAGATCTCCCCGGCGGGCCTCAAGGGCAAGCTGATCGGCGTGCAGATCTCCACGGTCAGTGCCAACTACTTGAAGAAGTACTACGAAAACATCGCGGACCTGAAGTACTACGACACCCAGGAATCGGCCAACGCCGACCTGATCGCCGGGCGTATCGACTACATGATGGCCGACGACACCGCCATCGCGATGATGGTCAAGACCCCGGAAGCCAGCGGCCTGGCGCATATCGCCAGCGTGCCTTACGACCCGATCATCGGCCGTGGCGTCGGCGCCGGCCTGCGCAAGGAAGACACTGCGCTCAAGGCCCGGCTGGACAAAGCCATCGGTGAATTGCTGGTGAGCAAGGACTACGACGACCTGTCGCAGCACTATTTCGGCCTGTCGGTCAGCCCGTGCAAGCGCGGTGACACCCCGGCGTTTGTCAGCAAGACCTGTGACAGCCCGTATCAACACGTCGCCCAGAAGACCGAATAATGCTCGACCTCTTAAGCTTCGGTGAACAAGGGTGGGGCAATGCGTTGCTCAAAGGGTTATGGATGACCCTGCAAATCTCCGCCGGTTCGTTTGCGGTGGGTTTGTTGATCGGCCTGGTGGTGGCCTGCGCCAAGCTCAGTGCGCCACGCCCGATTGCGCTGCTGATGCGCGGCTACACCACAGTGTTTCGTGCGGTGCCGGAACTGTTGCTGATCCTGCTGCTGTATTACGCCGGTTCCATGGGCCTCAATGCGCTGATGTTGTGGATGGGCTTCGAGCAGATGAACATCAGCGGCCCGCTGGTGGCGATCCTGGTGTTGGGCCTGGTGCAGGGCGCTTACGCTTCGGAGATTTTTCGCGCGGCAATCCTGGCAATTCCCCACGGCCAGATCGAAGCGGCACGGGCGTTTGGCTTGAGCGGGTTTGGCCTGTTCCGCCGGGTGACCTTGCCGATCATGGCGCCATTCGCCCTGGCTGGTATGTCCAACCTGTGGATCAACCTGATCAAGGACAGCGCCTTGATCAGCGTGGTCGGCACCAACGAGTTGTTGTACACCGCCAAGCAGGCGGCGGGCTCGACCCGTCAGTATTTGCTGTTCTACCTCACGGCCGCCGCCTTGTATTACCTGGTGACGCTGGCTTCCAACTACCTGTCCGGGCGCCTGGAGCGACGTATCCGTCGCTGGATGCCGGTTGTCGAGTGAGCGACCATGCCTGAATGGATAAGTTACTACGCCGGCCTGATCGCCAAAGGCTTGCAGACCACCTTGTCGCTGCTGGTGATTTCGGCGGTGTTGGGTTTTGCCCTGGCGGTGCTGGTGGCGCTGGCGCGCTTGTCGCGGCGCAAATGGCTGGCCCGTGGCGCGCTGGCCTACACCAGCGTGTTGCGCGGCACGCCGCTGCTGATCCAGATCTACATTTTCTACTACGGGCTGGGCAGCCTGTTTGCGCAGTTCCCGATGATTCGCGGCAGCTTTCTGTGGCCGTACTTGCGTGACGGTTATTGGTACATCGTGTTTGCCCTGGTGTTGTCGGTGGGTGCCTACGTCGGCGAAGTGATTCGCGGTGGCCTGCTGGCGGTGCCCAAGGGCGAAATGGAAGCCGCCTCGGCATTCGGCATGACGCCACGCCAGGCCTTGTTGCGCGTGCGTTTGCCACGGGCGATGCGCCTATTGTTGCCGACCTTGGCGGGGGAGACGGTGATGTTGCTCAAATCCACCGCGCTGGCCTCGACCATTGCCGTGGTCGACCTGTTGGGCGCGGCCAACGTGGTCCGCGCGCAGACCTTGCAGATCTACCAGCCGCTGCTGCTGGTGGCGGCGGTCTACCTGTGCCTGACCTTTCTCATCGAAGGTGTCTACGCCATCGCCGAACGGCGCGGCACGCCGCTACGCAGGTCGACCGGATGAAACAGGACCGCTCGTTGCAAGGGATTGCCCTGTGTTCGCTGGCCTATTTGTTCCTGGCGTTGCAGGACGCGGTGGTCAAGTGGCTGGTGGCCGATTACTCGGTGTTCACTATTCTGTTCTGGCGCAGCCTGGTGGTGGTGGTCGCGTGCTTGATCGCCGGGCGCATGGGCCTGATGCGCAGTGCCTGGACGTCGGTCAGCCGGCGCTTGCTGATCATTCGTGGACTGTTGTCGTTGCTCGCGTGGTTGCTGTATTACACGGCGGCCAAGGACCTGAGTCTGGCAGAAATGACCACGCTGTATTTCTCTGCGCCGATTATGGTCACGCTGTTGGCCGCGCTGATCCTCAAGGAGCGCGCCAGCCGGGGACAATGGATCGCGTTGATCATCGGGTTTGTCGGGGTGGTCATTGCCTGCCGTCCCACGCATATGCTCGACCCGTGGCCCATCGCCCTGACCTTGGGCGCGGCGCTGTGCTGGGCGTTTACCTATATCCAGTTGCGTCAGGTCGACCCGAGCAGCTCGGTGCTGGAGCAAATGCTGATCACCAACGTCGTGTTTGTGCTGTGCATGGGCGTGACCTTGCCCTGGACTCACACACCCGCGCCCACGCCAGCCTGGCTGGGCATGTTGGCGGCAGGTTTGGTCGGGGGCATCGGTCAATTCCTGCTGTTTGCCAGTTTCCGTCGCGCCACGGCGACGTTACTCGCGCCATTCGAGTACACCGGGCTGATCTGGGCGTTCCTCCTGTCGAGCCTGGTGTGGGGCACGCTGATGGATGGCTCGCTGATCATCGGCGCGGTGTTGATTGCCATCAGCGGCACCCTGGCCATGCTCAGCGCGCGGCATCCCGTGTCACAGGACGTGGTCGGCGCCGAATGCACCGTGACGCAACCCTTGTACCCAGCAGCGGCAGATGTGCAGCCCGTTGGCGGGGCTGAAGGTGCCGGGGTTGAGGCAGCCCTCGAGCCAAAGTCCGTCGAGCATCGCCGATAAGCCGATGGCGGCCAGGTGGCTGTCGTGGATCACCAGGTTTTCACTGCGGGCCAGATCGTCCAGCAGTTGTTGGATCAACGCCAGGTAGGCGTGGTAGCTGTTTTCGTGGGACTGGTTCACATGGGGCGAATGGCGGATCAGGCTCCAGAACACGACCCACACGCCGAGCAGATCGGGGTCCATGACCCGGGGCGAGAATGAGGCGCTGAGGAATGCATCCAGGCGCGCGGCAGGGCCTTCGGCCTGTTCCACTTGCGCCCAGAGGGCACTGGTCAGTTCATTGGCCAATTTGTGGTAGGTCTCGGCGATCAGCGCATCGATGCTGCCGAAATGGTGGTTGAGCAACCCCACCGACACCCCGGCCTCGGAGGCGATGCGGCGCACGGAAATCCCCGCATGCCCATCGCGGGCCAGGCAGGTGAGGGTGGCAGCAATCAGCAGGTCCCGGCGTTCGTCGGGGTCGGCGCGGCGCAGTTTGGGAAGCTCGGGAGTCATGGGCAGACCTTGAATGAAACAGCACAGCGCTCAGGTTAGTTGAACATGTGTTCAATCTCTACCGATTAATTGATCAGAGGAGGGCAAGGCATGGCAAAAGACCTTTCGTGGCAGGTCACCGGTGATTCCGGCAATGTGTTGCATATCGGGGCCTGGCGTTTCGAAGGCGACGGTAGCGGGCCGAAGGTACACCTGCAGGCCGGTGTACACGCCGACGAAATCGCCGGGATGCTGGTGCTGCATCAACTGCTGCCGCGCTTGCAGGCGTGCGCCGAGCAGGGCCGGCTCAAGGGCACGGTCACCGTGGTGCCCCAAGCCAATCCCTTTGGTATCGGCCAGTTCCGCCAGGGTCGCTTGCTCGGTCGGTTTCACGAAGCCACCGGACAGAACTTCAACCGAGCCTTCGATTGTTCGCTGGCCATGGAGCGCCCGGCGAACAACCTGGCGCAATGGCAGAAACGCCTGGTGCAACTGGCCGCCGATGCCGACCTGATACTGGACCTGCACACCGACGACGAGGCGTTGCCCTACCTCTACATCCACCGCAGCTTCTGGCCCGAGCAAGGCCTGGCACTGGCGGCGGCGTTGCAGGTGGACCTGGTGATTGTCTGGGATGAAGGTGGCGATGGCTCCTTTGAAGAAACCCTCATCAACCACGCTTCGCCGCAACTGGCGGCAACCATTGAACTGCGCGGACAGGCGGACGTCAGCGATGCCCTGGCGCAGCAGGACGCCGATGGGCTGTGGGCGTGGCTGTGCATCAATGGCGTGATCGACGAGGTGGCCAACATTGCCGAATGGCAAGGCGAGGTGGTCGACATGGGCTGCATGGAAACCGTCCTTGCACCCTGCGCGGGTGTGCTGGTGTTCGAAAAGGGCTTGGGCGACGACCTGGAAGAAGGCCAGCGTTTCGCGCGCATTATCGGCCGACCCGGTGACCCGGCCTCCGAAGTGACCCTGCACGCCGCTCAGGCCGGGCGCATGATCACCGGCCACCGTGAACGCCTGGTGGCACAGGGCTCGGTGGTCGCCAAGTTCACCGGCACACGGTTATCCGACAGCTACAGCGGCGGCGTGCTGGACCCGTAGCGGCGCCTGCAACTGCAGCCATTCCCGCGGGCTGGTGCCGATCTTGCGCCGGAACGCACGGGCCAGCGCCGAAGGGCTTTCGTAACCGACTTCATCGGCGATCAGGGCGATGGGGCGACCTTCACGCAGACGTTTCTGCGCCAGGCTCACGCGCCAGCTCAGCACATAGTCGGCCGGCGTTTGGCCCACCACCTTATGGAAATGTGCAGCGAAACTGGCCCGGGACATGTTCGACTCCACCGCCATTTCCTGCACAGTCCATGGGCGTTCGGGATTGTTGTGCAGCAGGGTCATGGCCCGCGCCAGGCGCAGGTCCGCCAGGCCCGACATCATGCCGGTAGTCATGCTGTGATAGGCCATCATGTGGCGCAGGAACTGAATCACCATCAACTCGAACAGCCGGTTCATCACCGCCTCGCGTCCGCAGTGCTCGGCGAAGGCTTCATCGAACAGCCACTCCAGCGTGCCGGCGATCATCGGAATCTGCTTGAGCGGCATCACGATGGTATCGGTCAGCGCCACGGACAACGGGTTATCGATCCCCCCATCAAAGCGCAGCGAGGCCGCCACCACCTTGGCGCAATCGGCTTTGGCCGCCACCAGCCGATGGGGCAGGGGGCGCGGCACCAGCACCAGGCTGGGCTCGGGGATACGCAGGGTGCCGTCGGGCATTTCCAGGCTGGCCTGGCCGTCCTTGAGCAGGTAGACCCGGCCGCGCTGCTGCAGATCGCGGGTGTCGAGGGCACCGTGCAACGGCCCGCTGTGAAAGGTATCGGCACCGATGCCGAAGTGCACCAGCAGTGTGGACAAACGATCCATGACTCACCTGATTTCAATAAACGATCTGTTTAGACGATCTGCGCCATATCGTCGACTATTAGCCTCCATTTGTAAAACACGTTTCGGCATCATGGCCTCACGTTCAACGCCTTGAGCGCTCAACCCCACGGAGCAAACGTTCATGAAAACCTTCAAGTTCTCCCGCGTCGCCGCCGCCCTGATCACCGGCGCACTTGCCTTCGGTGTCGCCACCACCAGCTTCGCTGCCCCACAGAAAGCCACCGTGGTACTGGTGCATGGCGCGTTTGCCGACGCCTCCAGCTGGAACGGCGTGATCGCCGGGCTCAAGGCCGAAGGCTACCCGGTGGTCGCCGTGGCCAACCCGCTGCGCAGCGTCAAGACCGACTCAGACTACGTGGCCGACATCGTCGAACACACCCAAGGCCCGGTGATCCTGGTCGGCCATTCCTACGGCGGCTCGGTGATCTCCAACGCCGTACACGGCAGCAACAAGGTCAAGGCGCTGGTCTACGTTGCCGCGTTTGCCCCGGAAAAAGGCGAGACCGCGTTTGAGCTGTCCGGCCGTTACCCTGGCGGCACCCTCGGCCCGACCCTGGACAAACCCGTGGTCTCCAAGGACGGGGTGACCGACCTATACATCCAGCAAGACAAGTTCAACAGCCAGTTCGCCGCCGACGTGGCGCCCAAGGAAGCCCAGTTGATGGCAGCCGGGCAACGTCCGATCACCGAAGCCGCGCTGAAGGAGCCGTCGGGTGACCCAGCCTGGAAAACTGTGCCGTCCTACTTCATATACGGTTCAGCGGACAAAAATATTCCCGAGGCCGCGCTTAAATTCATGGCTGACCGTGCGGGCTCCAAGGAAACCGTGGACGTGAAGGGGGCTTCTCACGTGGTGATGGTGTCGAATCCGGCGCGAGTGGTGGCGATCATCAACGACGCGGCCAAGGCCAACGCGCAGTAACCGGCGAGG
>NZ_JBBGYS010000047.1:0-49864 GCF_037479595.1 Pseudomonas sp. MYb541
ATAGCACCGTCTACCAGCACCTGCGCCTCTTCCACCAATTGCTTGAGGTGATCCTCACCGATAAAGCTCTCGGCGTAGATCTTGTAGATATCCTCGGTGCCCGATGGCCGTGCGGCGAACCAACCGTTTTCGGTCATCACCTTCAACCCGCCGATCGCCTGGTTGTTGCCCGGCGCGTGACTGAGAATCTGCTGGATGCTTTCCCCGGCCAATTCGGTAGAGGTCACCTGGTCCGGCGACAACTTGCCCAGCAAGGCTTTCTGCGCCGGAGTGGCCTTGGCATCCACACGAATCGCGAACGGCTCGCCCAGGGCATCCGTCAGGCCGCGGTAGATCTGGCTTGGGTCCTGGCCTGTGCGTGAAGTCATTTCTGCAGCCAGCAGCGCCGGGATCAGGCCATCCTTGTCAGTACTCCATACAGTGCCGTCCTTGCGCAGGAACGAAGCGCCGGCGCTTTCTTCGCCACCAAAGCCCAACGAGCCTTCGAACAAGCCATCAGCAAACCACTTGAAGCCTACGGGCACTTCATACAGACGACGACCCATACGTGCAGCGACGCGATCGATCAAGCCGCTGCTGACGACGGTCTTGCCCACGGCGGCGTCTGCGCGCCAGTCAGGACGGTTCTGGAACAGGTAGTCGATGGACACCGCCAGGTAGTTGTTGGGCGCAAGCAAGCCACCGGACGGGGTGACGATGCCGTGGCGGTCGTGATCCGGGTCACAGGCGAAGGCTACGTCGAAACGTTCCTTAAGACCGATCAGGCCTTGCATGGCGTAGCTGGAAGAAGGGTCCATGCGGATCTGGCCATCCCAGTCGACGCTCATGAAACGGAAGGTGGAGTCGACTTCAGTATTCACCACGTCCAGGTTCAGGCGGTAATGCTCGGCAATCGCCGACCAGTAGCGGACCCCTGCTCCGCCCAGCGGATCCACGCCCAGGCGCAGGTCGGCGCTGCGGATGGCGTCCATGTCGATCACATTGATCAGGTCAGCCACATAGCTGTTGAGGTAGTCATGGCGGTGGGTGGTGTCGGCCTTGAGCGCCTGGGCGTGGGTGATGCGTTTGACCCCAGCCAGTTTGTTGGCCAGCAGTTCGTTGGCCTTGGCTTCGATCCACTTGGTGACGTGAGTATCAGCCGGTCCGCCATTGGGAGGGTTGTATTTATAGCCGCCACTCTGCGGCGGGTTGTGCGACGGGGTGATAACAATGCCGTCGGCCAGGCCGGTGGTGCGCCCACGGTTGTAGCAGATGATGGCGTGGGAAATAGCAGGCGTTGGCGTGTATTCGTCGCCTTCGGCCAACATCACATGCACGCCATTGGCCGCCAGGACTTCCAAGGCACTGGCACCGGCAGGTGTCGACAGCGCGTGGGTGTCCAGACCGACGAACAACGGGCCGTTGATGCCCTGCGCTTCGCGGTACAGGCAGATGGCCTGGCTGATGGCGAGCACGTGCCATTCGTTGAAGCTCAATTCAAACGAGCTGCCACGGTGCCCAGAAGTACCGAACGCTACGCGCTGAGTGGAGATTGCTGCATCAGGCTGGCCCGTGTAGTAGGCCGTGACCAGTCGCGGGATATCCACCAGCAGTTGAGCTGGCGCCGGCTTGCCCGCAAAAGGACTGATTGTCATGCATAAACCTCGGAAAGAAGGATTCAGGATAAAACGGCAGTTTACTGGGAGTTGGACTGCTGCGCGATGTAATCGATCCTACAATAGCCAGAGAAACTTCACGCATTTATCCCAACTGGGCCTGACGCAACGCTTCGCTTAGCGCCATCAGGACAATATCCAGGTCCGGTTGCGACTGAAAAGTATGGCTCAGGCGCAAATGCTGCTGATGCAGGCCGTTGACGCTGAACAGTTCGCCGGGGGCAATCACCACTTGCTGGGAAAGTAACCGCTGGAACACCTGGCGCATATCCACTGTCCTCGTGGAGGCCAGCCAGAACGCTGCGCCGGCAGCGGGCGCACGGTAGGTCAATTGGTCTCCCAGATGCCGATCCAGACGCTCGCACATTTCGTCCGCCTGCTGGCGCAATAGAAGGCGTAGTCCACGCAGGTGCTGGTCGATTCGCCCACTGTGATAAAGGCGCGCAATGGCGCGCTGGCGGATCGGCGACAAACGAAAGCAGCGCAACAGGAAATGACGCTGCAATTCGCTGTTCATACGCCGAGACAGTAGATAGCCATAGGGCGCCTCCGAACCCAACACTTTCTCGAACGAGGAAAACACTATCAGCCGTTCAGGGTTCACCAGCTCGCGCAATGCGGTCTGTGGCTCGTCGAAACCCAACTCGCCAAAGGTGTCGTTTTCCAGCAGCCAGCAGCCGTGCTGCTCCAGCATTTGCGCAATGGCCAGGCGATCTTGGGGCGGCATTGAAACGCCAGCCGGCACGCTGACCCTTGATGACAGCACCACTAGATGCACCGACTTGGCACATAACAACTGATCAAGATTTACCAGATCCAGTCGTCCTTCCGGCGTCCAGGGCAGCTCGACAATATGCACGCCAGCATCCTGAAGCAGGCGCAGGACCAGCCAATCGCAAGGCGATTCCACAATCACCGACGTCCCCCTCAAGCCCAAGACTTCAATGAGGATGTCCAGTACACCGCGCAAGTCGGCACCGATGTAAACATCGTCGGCCTGCCAGCAGCGGGTCGGCGACGACGTGTAGCGCGCCGCCAACGCTGCGCGCAGCTCCCAGACACCGCAAGGCTGAGACCAGGGTTGCGGATGTTGCGGATACTGGCGGACCAGCTCACGCTCCAGACGCAACAGGGTGCCATCCAGCGAAGCCAGCAGCGCGGGCTCATCTCCGCTGAGCACCACCATGCCGGGGCGCCGCGCCGCTGCGTAGAGTCGGTCAAGCAGGTCACCGCTGGCGCCTGCCAGCGGATTTGTGGAGAGTGGCCAGGCGTAATAACCGGATTTGGCTACCGAATAGACCCTGCCCTCTTTTTCAAGCAACGCGTAGGCATACTGAACCGTCGAGATCGACACGTTCAAGCGTCCTGCCAATTGCCGCAGGGAGGGCAGTTTTACCCGTGCGTCGGTACTGACTTCGTTGATCAGGTTGATCATGTAGCGATAGACCGCCTGATACGCGAAATCCGCCTGTCGTTCTCCGCGCAGCGTCATCGCCCGGACGATTGACAGGCTTGCGCGCTGCCATGGGCCATGGCGCCAGCACTGCGCAGTTTGCCACTCGAGTAGCCTGACGGACGTTTGCGATAGAGTTGCTGCAACAAAGGCATGGGTAAACCGCTGGTATCGGTAAGCCATTGTTGCAGCATGTCGGCAGACGGCTTGCCCTGCAGGACTTTGTGCATTTCCGGCAAGGCCACCAGCATGCCTGGGTGACATTGTCGCAAAAAGCCTTCCAGCCGTTCACCATGATGGATAAACGGGGAAAACAGCAGGCAAACCAACTGAGTCTCGTCCAAGCCAAAGTACTGCTGGGCGTAGGTGCTCGACAGGATGCGCCCTTCACTGGCGTTCATCTGCGTGAGCAATGCCTCGGGCATGTATTGTGCAGCTTGCTGGATAAAACCCTGCACCCCTTCCTCATATTCCAGGTCACGCAGGCATTGGGCCTGCAGCCCACGCAGGTGTGCCATCAACTGCGGGTTCGAATAGGTGGGATGGCTGAAGTGAAAACCCTGCGGGGCAGGCGTGAAGGCCATGAACACGTTGAGCATGGACGAGGATGGCAGGTCTACATCGTCCAGTAAATCGGCGATACCGATGTACGCCAAGTGACGATGGCTTGCCTTGCTGGGGTTTTCACTCGGCACATAATGGTCTGCGTATAGATCACGGTAATAATCGGTACTCATTTCGTCCATGCGTGCGAACAGCCCGGTGAGCGACGACGGCCAAATCTCCGGTATCGCAATACCCGCACCGAGCACTGTGTTCTTGAGCCAGGCGAGAAGCTGGGCCTGCTTGCGTGGCGAGTCACCGCTGACCAACGCATGCACTCCGCCATTCCAGGAGGTGACGCGCTGGTAGAAATCCCCAAGCGCCAGGTAGGTATCACTGCACAACGTGGCGCGGCAGTCGCCAGAACTCAGGTGGCCGACCATCAACATATTGCGCTGGCTGATTTCTCGTCCCAAGTTAGATGCGGGCCGCAGATGATTGAAGGGCAAAACTTCCTGGTTTTCCACCATCAGCAGCTCAACCCTTGGATCATCGTGGAGAAACAGCCGACCGTAGCCCTGATTAATATCCTCAAGCATGCCCTCGGTCATTCCTGAATGCCGCAATGTCGCAACCCGCAACTGAAAAGTTCGCGGGGCTCGGCCAGCGATGGTCAATTGAGCGGCTCGCAGCAAGGCCAATGTGTAGCTACTCACTTTGCCGCCGCCGTGGGCCACCAGCACTTTGTAACCCCCTACTTGCTGCATGCCGCCTGCCGCCACCACGATTCGCTGGACCAACAACTGGAGTGCCGTACGTTCTTGACGAGTAAAGTGCCCGATCAAGCGTTGTAGCACTTGCTGATAAACATAAGTCATAGCCTGTTCGTGAATAATGCTCATCGTTCTATTACCTGAGTTTGGATATTAGTTTCAAGCAACTGCTTGCAGTATTTGCTCGACCTATAACGCGTGTAAAAAATTCGCGCGCAGCTCTGCGCGCTAATGACCAAACACTAGCACCACACAACAATATGACATCAGTCCCGTCGTATTAGCGTTACGCCCTGCAAGCGCCAAAAGCGCCGTGCGTACTGGCCTATGACAAGCAGGATTGTGATCCTAGGATATTTCCGACAAATTCTTACACCCATCTTGGCAACCACTCAGGGAAGCGTCTTACAAATAACCGCAGCCAACTTTCCAACTTGTTTTGTTGAGGCTTTACATAAGCACCTGTATCCGCCTGGCGTCCTGCGCTTTCCGCGAGATCAGTTTCAACTCGCAACAGCATCATTGGATATTCAATCATTGCTCAATCCTTGAGATGAAAGTGAAGGCGCAATTATCAGTGCTGGAATAATGATTAATAGATACAGAACGCTGCCGAAAACCAGTGCAGATGAATAACAACAGACCTGTAAAACACGCGCATACAAAGACGCCGCACTGGAATTCAGGGCGGCGTCAGTGAAAAGATCAGGTTTTAGGGGTTAACGTGCCAGTCTGGCTGCTGACGGGACCACCGTTTCACTCCCGTCAAATGGCGCTTTTGCCACCTATGACAGGTGTAAGAAACACCCTTTTTGAGAATATTCCTACACCCTAAACAGCTTCAACCTGCAACGCAACGCGTTCGCGGCAAGGGCATTCATCCATGTAACGGTGTGCTTCCACGAACTGATTGAACGGAAACACCGTGGTTTTCAGCGGTACCAGCACACGGTCGGCGGTCAGTTGGTTGATATCCCGGAGCGCTCGCTGCAAGGCGACCTGGTCCTGGATAATGCCCAGCTCAGGCTTGCCGGTGAAATTGCCGATACAGTGCACAAAGAACTGAATGTTCTTCTGGAACGCTGCACAGGCCGGAAATGGCGTCTGGTTGCCGCCCTGCAAGCCGTACAGCACCAGGCTGCCACGCGGTGCGAGGACATCACCGAGCAGCGACATCTGCGGGCCGCCCAAACCGTCGAACACCACGTCAACTCCACGGTTGTCGGTGAACTTGTTGATTTGCATCAGCAGGTCCTGCTCTTCGGTGACGATGACCTTTTCCGCACCCAGGGATAGCAGGTATTCACGCTCATCGCTGTCTTTGGTGGCGGCAATCACTCGTACACCCAGGGCTTTGCCCAGTTGTACAAAGGAAGGGCCGGCGCAGTGGCTGGCATCAGTCACCAGCGCAAATTGCCCAGGCTTGACCCGTGCCAGATCCACGTAGGCAAAGTAGGCAATCAGCAACGGCGTGTAGTGCACGCTGGCCTCGATAGGGCTCAAGACATCCGGATAACGGGTCAGGGCCGAACGAGGCAGGACGATCTGTTCGCCATACACCGGGTAATCATTAGGGCTCTCGGCCGGAAAACTGGCCACCTTGTCGCCCACTGCCAAATCATCCACGCCATCGCCGACAGCGACCACGACTCCGGCCATCTCATGGCCAAGGCCGGACGGCAAGCGTGCATGGGAAGACGCCAGGTTCTGGCGCCACAGAATGTCATACCAGCTGATGCCAATCGCTTCGACACGCACCTGCACTTCGCCCGGTGCGGGCTGCGCGGCTGCATGCTCTTCGCATTTGAGCACCTCGGCCGGACCAAACTTGTGAAAACGGATCGTGCGGGACATCGCAAACCTCGTCAAAGTAACCTCTAATGCCATGAACTCTATCTGGGCTTTGTGGGTAAGACCACCGGTCGCCATTAATAGTCGACATGCCTGTCATTGATTCCGCATGTGAGGAATAGACCTCAGCTATCGTAGGAAAACTCAATTATCCTGTGCAGAGTACCAGCCTTTCCCCGTAAGATTCATGCCGGCCATTGTTTACATATGGTCGCTCTCGTCAAGTTTGCTGACTCTTCCAGGACACAAGATGAACCGTAACGACCTGCGTCGTGTCGACCTTAACCTCTTGATCGTATTCGAAACCTTGATGCATGAGCGCAGCGTGACCCGCGCGGCCGAGAAATTGTTCCTCGGGCAGCCGGCCATCAGCGCGGCGTTGTCACGCCTGCGCGGGCTGTTTGATGACCCCCTGTTCGTGCGCACCGGCCGCAGCATGGAGCCATCGGCCCGGGCGGTAGAAATCTTTGCCCTGCTCTCTCCGGCTCTGGACTCCATTTCCACCGCTGTCAGTCGCGCCGCCGAGTTCGACCCGGCCACCAGCACCGCCGTGTTCCGCATCGGCCTGTCCGACGACGTTGAATTCGCCCTGCTGCCGCAACTGCTCAAACGCCTGCGCGCCGAAGCCCCCGGCATTGTGCTGGTGGTGCGCCGCGTCAACTACATCCTGATGCCGGGCCTGCTGGCCTCCGGCGAGATCTCCATCGGCGTCAGCTACACCGCCGACCTCCCGGCCAACGCCAAGCGCAAAGTACTGCGCCGCAGCCTGCCGAAACTGCTGCGCGCCGACAGCGTGCCGGGCTCCCTCAGCCTCGACGACTTCTGCGCCCGCCCCCATGCGCTGGTGTCGTTTGCCGGTGACTTGAGCGGGTTTATTGACGAAGAACTGGAAAAACTCGACCGCAAACGCCACGTCGTATTGGCCGTGCCGCAGTTCAACGGGTTGGGTACCTTGCTGGCAGGCACGGATATTCTGGCGACCGTGCCGGACTATGCGGCCGAGGCGCTGACCTCAGCCGGTGGCTTGCGAGCAGAAGATCCGCCGTTGCCAGTGCGTAGCTTTGAGCTGCATATGGCGTGGCGTGGGTCGCAGGATAATGACCCGGGGGAGCGGTGGTTAAGGTCGCGGATTCAGATGTTTTTTGGCGCCCCTGAGAGCCTTTAGGCTTCGTCTGGCAGGCTGTTTAGCTGAGCATTTCTGGCTTTTCATGGGCATGGAGATCCATTCATTTGCAAGCCCGCCAGTCCCGTTGCCTCACCGAAATCGCCATCAATTTATTCTGGCCCAGCAAATACAACCGCGCCCCGTCAATAAATGGTTCAGGCACCTGATGTTCGATCTGTTCGGCGATTAACTGCGCGCGCAGCCTTTACTGCCAATGCGAAAACCTTGGAGCGCAGGTGCGACACCTTCGGCCAGACCGCATGCACATCAGCGTTACCGAAAAACGACTTGCGACACGAAGCAGACATTAGAGCAGGTAAATAAGCCCGTCTTTTTTCTTCCTTTGGCCTCGTTTTTTGCCAGCAGATTTCAGGTTGCTCACCGAGCACTCCGATAGAATCAGGCAATACTAAAATCGAATCAGGCATAGTTCCCAGCCACTCTCCGCCCTAGCATAGCCTGACCTTATATATTCAGGAGTGCGCCCCATGCGTGCAGAAAAAACCATTTTTATCACGGGCGTTAGTAGCGGCTTTGGCCAGGCCCTGGCTAAGGAAGCTCTCGCTCAGGGCCATCGAGTGATCGGCACTGTTCGCAGCGAATCCTCTCTGGCAACGTTCCAGGCGCTCTTGCCTGAGAGAGCCCATGGCGTGGTGCTGGACGTTACCCACTTTAATGCCATCGACGCCGTCGTCGCCGCTATTGAGGGTCAGTATGGCCCGGTGGACGTGCTGGTTAACAACGCGGGTTATGGCCACGAAGGGGTTTTCGAGGAGTCGTCGCTGGAGGAAATGCGCCGTCAGTTCGACGTCAATGTATTCGGCGCGGTGGCGATGACCAAGGCGTTTGTGCCCTTTTTTCGCCAGCGGCGGGCGGGACGTATCCTCAATATCACGTCCATGGGTGGCTATATCACCATGCCAGGTATTGCTTACTACTGCGGCAGCAAATTTGCCCTGGAGGGCATCTCTGATACGTTGAACAAAGAGCTTGCGCCCTTCAATATTTTTGTAACGGCCGTGGCGCCGGGGTCTTTCCGAACGGACTGGGCAGGTCGTTCGATGCAGCGTACGCCGCGCAGCATCAGTGACTACGATGCGACTTTCGACCCGGTGCGAAAAGCCCGTGAGGAAAAAAGCGGCCTTCAACTGGGCGACCCGCAGAAAGCCGCACGCGCCATGATGACTATTATCACCAGCCCTAATCCGCCGGCTCAACTGCTGCTGGGCAGCGACGCCCTGGCTCTGGTGCGTGACAAGCTGCAGCGGACGGCGGAGAGTATTGAGCAATGGGAAGCGCTGAGCTGTTCCACGGACGGCTGAGCATAAAAGTGGAGAACGTACAATCGATGCCGAAATCCAAGGACCCGAGCACTGCGCGTATGGTGCAGTTGATGGGCCAGCTTGCACCGCTGGAGGGTTACAACCTGAGTCCGCTGGATGATGTGCGTTTTCTGCGTTCCAACCGGCCGCTGAAGCGCACCCCGGTTCTATATGAGCCGGGCATCGTCATCCTCTGTCAGGGGCAGAAACGCGGCTATCTGGGTGATGAAATTTACATCTATGACGCCCAGCATTATCTGGTGGTGTCAGTGCCAGTGCCTTTTACAATGGAGACCGACGCTAGCGAGGCGGAGCCAATGCTGGCGGTGTACATACGTCTGGATTTCAATCTGGCCGGCGAGCTGATTCAGCAGGTAGATGAGGTATGGAACATCCGCGTGGCTCAGCCTATGGGTATGTACGCCTCGCCCATGGACGAACCGCTGCGCCAGTCGACCCTGCGTTTTCTGGAAGTCATGGGCGACTGCACCGACGCGCAAATCCTCGGACCAGCGATGTTGCGCGAACTCTACTACCGCATTCTCATTGGCGAACAAGGCAGTACCCTACGCGCGGCTATCGCCCAGCAGGGTCAGTTCGGCAAGGTGACGCGCGCCATTCACAAAATCCACCGCTGTTACCACGAGCATCTGGATGTAGAAATCCTCGCCCAGGAAGCGCAGATGAGCGTGCCTAACTTTCATCTGCATTTTCGCAAGGTGACCGATTCCTCGCCTATGCAGTACCTCAAGTCGACGCGGTTGCATCAAGCGCGATTACTGATGCTGCGTAACGACCTGACAGCGGCCAAGTCGGCATTTCTGGTGGGTTATGAAAGTGCTTCGCAATTTAGCCGCGATTTCAAGCGCCTCTTCGGACGCACGCCAATAGCGGAGGTGGCGCGGATGAAGCAGGCTTATACGTTGCCGGCACCGACAACCCCGTCGCCCTTCGTGTCATCACACTGAGTTTCAAACAATCCTGTCTTGCCCGTCGCCAGTAGGCGTGGGAACGTGCGGATGGCGTGCCTGCCGACACAACGGGCGAGTGAAGTGTCACATCTGCTGCCGCATAGATAAACACCCATCCAGGATTTGTATATTCAGGGGCCTATCAGAAAAGCTATCGCTCTACGGCGATGCATTTGATCTCCACGAGAAGGCCGGGGCGAGCCAGTTCACCGACACCTATGCATGTCCATGCACAAGTACTCCGAGGAAAGACTTTATCCTTCACGCGTCTAAAAATTGGCATGTGGCGGTGCATATCGACGTGATAAGTTGTCATTTCGACGACATCTTCAAATTCGCACCCGCCGGCTTCCAAGACGAGCCGGAGATTTTCCCAAGCTGCCAAAAACTGCTGCTCTGGGTCTTCGATAACTGATAATTCCGGCGTCCGGCCTACCTGACCAGCGCAGTAAAGAGTCTTTCCTACCTTTACAGCTGGTGCATAACCAGCATGCTCGCAGAGCAATCTCATGCCATCTGGAACAATGATCTGACGATCAGTCATGGTTGTGGAGCCCAAAATATAAACGGATACGAAAGCTAACTCACGTGCCAGAACGGCGTCCAATCGGGTCACTGGGACTCAGCCTCATAAAACCGCATTCGCCACTCTAGAAACCCCGGCCAGTAAGCGAACGACAGACCACTAATAAATAAAGACGCGCATTGGCGTAGCTGCTTTCTCGATAGAAATACTAGCCCCGCGGCGAAAGAGCTATCGAGATCCGCCCGTTTAACGCCCTTACTCTGAAATTGACTTGTCGAGAAGGTGGCTCTCGACTGAAGAGGACTTGCGACGGCGAAAAATCCGTACGCCAGGCGACCGTAGCGGTGCTCTAACAATCTCAATCGGTAACCAGGTGAGGGTTATCGGGGAAAGAGCCACTGCGGTAGCGAACGCATTCAATCCCTCTTTGCAGATCACATCAGAAGAGAATTCGCTTTCCTCGCCATTGAAAGTACACACGATTCGCTCATCAAAGGACTTTGAGTAGGGCCGTCTACCCTCCTCATTTCCGCAGGTGTGTTTGATAATCTCACTGCTATCCAGAATGTTTCGATCAGGAAAGTTGAAGTCCGCAATATCCAAGCCACTGGCTCGCGTACCTGGCACTGATCGGCCCGGTCTGCTGAAAGAACCGTCGGCGTTCCTTCGCCATGGCAACAATTGAAGCAGCGCTCGCATCTCCGGCCGGCATGACAGGTTTGTGGTCGATTCCGATAACAGATGAGCGCGGGTTGTATCCGGCTCCTGCACAGGTGATCTGGACTGAGCCTGCAATTGGGATTGGAAATCTGCACTATGGGTCGTTGCCCGCTTCTTGTTTTCTGAAGTCGGTAACACTGATGAAGCTGGCGGTACCGCAGATATATAGGTCATGGGGACGCCTCATATCAGGTCTGGTGTCATGAGTCTCGCCAGCATTCCTGGCGTGGCTGTTCAGTTTTTGCGCCATCAGATCCCGCTGAACCAGTTGTATCCCTGGTCTTCCCAATACCCGCCCGGGTTGTCGTTGCTCACGAAAATCTCGACAACATGCTTGGGGTTTTTGAAGCCCAATTTGGTGGGTACTCGAACCCGCAGCGGATAGCCGTACTCGGGCGGCAACGCGACATCAGCGTAATCCAGCGCCAGCAGTGTCTGTGGGTGCAAGGCCGTCGGCATGTCCAGACTGGAGTAATAGCGATCAGCACATTTGAAACCGACGAATTTCGCTGTGGTATCGGCACCGATGTGTTCCAGAAAGGTTTTGAGCGGTACACCTCCCCATTGTCCTATGGCGCTCCAACCTTCAACACAGATCAAACGGGTGATATCGCTACGTTGCGGCAGTTTGCGCAAGCTTTCGAGTGTCCATGGAGCCTTGTCCCTGACCCGGCCGGAGACGGCGAGCGAGTAACTGGCGAGGTCCACTTCAGGGATATCGTCCTGGCCATAGAATGCGTTGAACGGAAATGGCGTAGTGATCTGCGCGCGGGTGAAGGTCGGCGCCAGTTTCTGTCCGCTGAACAGCCATGCCTGGACCCTATCGTTCCAGCGCGACATGGCCCAAAGGACCTTGTCAACCTGATCGCCGTCCTGCAGGTTGCAGCCGGTCAGCATCGACATCGCACCCACGGTCAAGCCGGCACGAAGGAAATGCCGGCGCTGGATATTCTCCAACTCAAGCTGTTGCGCAGGTTCAAGCCTGACGCGCTGAACAGTTCCTTTTCTGGATTCAGTCATGGCCATTTCTCCTGATATCAAGCGACCGCACCCCACCTGAAATCATTGGCAGCAGGGTTTTGGGTACCAGCATTACCAACCCAAGATGAATCACGACGAATGCAGCAATTACCGCCATCGCCGCAAAATGTACGTAGCGAGCGACGTCATAGCCGCCCAGTAGCGCGACCAGCTCTTGAAGTTGAATGGGTTTCCAGATCGCCACACCCGAAATGACGACGAGTGCGCCTGCTGCCAGCACCATCCAGTACATCAGGCGCTGCACAGCGTTATAGACACCCTTTTCATGCACGAGCCGGAAGCGCAAAGCGTCCGTAAAATCACGCTTCAATGCGACAAGCCCAATGGGCAGCAACTCACGTTTGAAATGGCGACTGACGACGCCATACAGCACATAGATTGCGCCGTTGATCAGCAGCAGCCACATGAATGCAAAGTGCCAGGCCAGCGCCCCACCCAACCACCCGCCCACGGTTACCGACACTGGAAACCTGAAGCCGAACAGTGGCGAGGCGTTGTAAATGGCCCAACCGCTCATGAACATGCAGACCATGCAGGCGGCGTTGAGCCAGTGGGTGAGGCGAACCGGCCAGGGATGAAGCTTTTTCTGTCTCACGTGTTTCCCCCTCGAAACCAGCCATGTAGCGGAGCGTTGCCAAGCGGCAGCGCCCCTGCCTTTTCAGGTGATTACATCGGTGGCTGGAAGCCATCCTTGCCAACTGCAATGCCGCGCGCGGTGGTTCCATCTGCGGCGGGGAACACGACAATTTTCGTACCTTTGACCAGTTCATCGGCTTTGCCTGGCTCGACGTAGGCAATTGGCACATCGTCCGGTACGACGATTTGTTTCTCGCCACCCTTGTAGTTGACGGTCAATGTGCGGCCGTCAGCTTTGGACAGTTTCCCCACTGTACCGTTGGTCATGGTGCCTGTGCTGCCATCCGCGTTCTGCCAGCCATAATGACCTTCGCCGCTGCCCTTCAGGCTGGCGTCAAAAACCGTCACCTCCAGCGCCTTCAATGTTCCGTTGGCCTGCGGGATGGCCGCCGAGCCAATGAAGCTGTCGGATTTGATCGATTCGATATTGGCCTTCGATACCCGGTTGATACCGGTCTTGTCAGTCAGTCCGATAGTCTGCTGGGCGCCGGAGCGGACAGTGAATGTCAGCGTATTGTTGCTGACGCTTTCCACCGTGCCACGCAGCGGTTTGATCACCGGCATGTCAGCCGCGGTAGCAATGACGGCAGCACTGAGCATCAACAAACCGAATGTGGTAGACAAGGCGTTTTTTAGTTGCATGGTGACGATTCCTCATGGGGTGATGTGCCGCCATCCTCGACCGCAGACCGGGACGTCACGATGACCGCCGAATGACATTTTTGTCATTCGTCAGCCCTGCCCATGAATGACAGAAATGTAACCGACTGCGCCCGCTCATCCCGTTACACTGCACAGCCGAGATACCGATGTCGCGGGCTGAATCCTGTCATGAAGAGACCCGAGCGCGCCTCACGATGCATATCCTGCTAATCGAAGATGACACCAAAACAGGTGAGTACCTCAAAAAGGGGCTCGGCGAGTCCGGTTACAACGTCGACTGGACCCAGCACGGCGCCGACGGCCTGCACATGGCCTTGCATACGACCTACGATCTGATCGTGCTGGACGTGATGTTGCCCGGGATTGACGGGTTTCAGATCATCGAGCTTTTGCGCGCCAGACAAGACGTCCCCGTGCTGTTCCTGACCGCGCGCGACCAGTTGCAGGACCGCATTCGCGGCTTGGAACTGGGCGCCGATGACTACTTGGTCAAACCTTTTTCGTTTACTGAACTGCTGTTACGCATCCGCACCATCTTGCGTCGTGGTGTCGTGCGCGAAGCCGACCATTTCCACCTCGCCGACCTCGAGCTGGATCTGGTCCGGCGCCGCGTTACACGCCAGCAGCAGGTGATCGTGCTGACCAACAAGGAGTTCGCCCTGCTGCATCTATTTCTGCGCCGGGCAGGCGATGTGCTGTCCAGGACACAGATCGCTTCGGAAGTCTGGGACATGAATTTTGACAGCGATACCAACGTGGTGGACGTAGCGGTCAAGCGCCTGCGCAGCAAGGTCGATCAGCCCTACCCTATCAAGCTGATCCATACCATTCGCGGTATCGGCTATGTCTGCGAGGTGAGGCCATGCGGTCCCGACGCCAACCCTCTCTGACCCTGCGATCGACCGTGGCGTTTTCCATGGTAGCGATGCTGGCCGTGGCCGGTGCAGGCGTTTATCTGTATCAGACGATGAAAGCCTCGGTATTGGTGTACAGCGATCATGCGGTCATGGGCCGCCTGGAACATTTTCGCAAGCTGCTGCACTACGAGCTCGCCATCGAAAAGCTGCGCGACAGCCCGCAGATTTTCAAGAACATGCTCGACAGCGAAGACGACATCTTCATCATTGAAGAGCCCGGACAGCAACCGGTAATCCAGGTAAATCCACTGAACGTCACGTTGCCTGAACTGCCCGTGATCGGCCAGGATACAAAGCTGAGCGTCAGTGACCTGCGTAGCGGCGTGACCGACTCGGGAACAATGCTGCGCGCCGCCTCCGTCGTCACGACGTCGGGGGGACGTGAAGTGCGCCTGACCGCCGCGCACCTCATGGGCAAGGAAATGGCTATGCTCGCGGCGTATCGCGAACGTATCTACCTGGCCGTTGCCCTTGCGTTTCTGGCCACCGCGTTGCTGGGTTACCTGGTACTGCGTCGAGGGCTGCGTCCGTTACGCAAGATGGCCGCGCATGCGGCAGCGATAACACCCGAGCGTCTGCACAGCCGTATGGACAGCTCCGATACGCCGGTTGAACTGCAACAGCTGAGTGACGCCTATAACGCGATGCTCGATCGTCTTGCCCGGGGTTATCAACGATTGACGCAATTTTCCGCTGACCTTGCCCATGAAATCCGCACGCCGGTGGGGTCGCTGATGGGGCATTGCCAGGTCGCCCTTCGCCAGCGCCGCAGCGAGGATGACTATCAGGCACTGATCGCTTCGAACCTTGAAGAGCTCGAACGGATCTCGCGCATCGTCGAAAGCATTCTGTTCCTTGCGCGCGCCGATGAAGCGCACGCACTGGTGGAGCGCCAGCAACTATCGCTGCATGACGAATCGCAGCGCATTGCCGACTATTTTGAAGGCTTGGCTGAAGAGCGGCGAATGACCGTACAGATAACAGGCGATGGAAACGTGCTCGCTGACCCTTTGCTGCTGCGCAGAGCCTTGAGCAACCTGGTGGCAAACGCCGTTCGCTATGCCTACGAGGGCACCGAGATTCAGATCCGGGTGATGGAAACCCCCGGCGGAGCCCGCATTGAAGTGAAGAACCAAGGGCCTGTGCTGAGTGATGAAACCGTGGGCAAACTCTTCGACCGCTTTTACCGCGGCGATGCGTCTCGCCACCAGAACTCTGACTCCTACGGCCTTGGCCTCGCCATCGTCGTGGCAATCATGCAACTGCATGAAGGTCACGTGCGTGTCGAACAGCCAAAGCCCGGGGTTATCTGTTTTTCGCTGTCATTCCCTGGAGCTTGAACGACGTCGGCGGACAGTGCTTGTCGTTCGCTGCCCCCAACTGAAACTCATGCGCGCAGGTCAACTGTCTGAGGGCTTGCCCAGGCTCTGGTGCTCGACCGGCGCATACTTTTCTTCGCCAGCAACGGGTACCCAGTCCTTCAAAGGTGTAAGAAAGTGCAGTTCAAAACGACGTGACAAGAACGCCCATCTTCCGTCCCGACGTTCAAACCTGTCGTGGTACAGCCCGCTGACTTGCACCGGGCCTTTTTCAATGTCGTGAAACAGGCAATCCGCAGCCACCGTACCCACCGCGCTGTCACCCTTAATATCGATCAGCGGGTTGGCCATCCAGTGATGCATATGTGGCATCTGGCGCCAGCTGTTTTGCGCCATCGCGAGGATTTCGTCACGGTTTCCGGCTTGGCCAAAACCCGGTAGATCCAGTGTTGATTCTTCGTGCCAGATACCGCTCAGGAGCGAGGCGTCGATGCGGTCGAAGGCATTGGCGTAGGCGTTTATCAGCGACTCGATGGCGGCGCGACTTTCCAGGGCGTCCAGTCGGGCGGTCAGTTGTTCCATGTTCATGATGGGGTTTCCTGCTGAGGCTTCGCATAAGCGACGAAGGCAGCCCTCCGCGAGGGCTGCGCTACGGTTGAGCACGTGTTCAGATCTGCGACAGGCCGCCGTCGACCATCAGCTCCACACCGTTGACATATTTCGCATCGGCAGATGCAAGGAACAGCGCCGACGAGGCGATTTCTTCAGGTTGGGCCATATACCCCAGCGGAGTGATCTGCTCGACGTGTTGGCGCAGCGCGGCAATGTCGCTCTCGCTCATCTTCAAGCCGTTATCCATCAGAGGCGTGCGGGTGAAGCCAGGGCTCAGGACATTCGCTCGAATCTTGCGACCTTTGAGTTCGTTGGCCCAAGTCCTGGCGAAGGACCGTACTGCGGCCTTGGATGCGTTGTAGAGGCTCAGTCCTTCCATCCCATTGCTGGAACAGATAGAGGCCGTCAACACGATCGACGCACCGTTTTTCAACAATGGCATCAACGTTTGAACGGTAAAAAAAACCCCCTTCACGTTAATGTCGAACATGTTGAAATAAGCCGCCTCGGTGGTCTCGCCCAGCGGGTTCTTTTCGCAAATACCCGCGTTGGCAAACACTGAGTCCAGCTGATCGTCGCGCGCCTCAATTGTAGCTTTGAGTTTATCGAGATCAGCCTGGCTGGCGACATCGGAAATGACCGCTACGACTCTGTCGCCTAGCTTCGCCACCGCCGCCTCCAGCGTGGCTGCAGAACGACCCGTGATGTAAACACGCTTGGCTCCCTCGGCAATCAAACCTTGCGCAATTGCAAACCCGATCCCTGTGGATGCCCCGGTGACGACTGCAACCTGATTAGCGAATTTGCCTGACATATCTGACTCCTCAGTCTCGATTGTGTGGCTCGACTGGAACCACAGTGCGGCCATTTTGAGAGGAGTCAGGGGCTGAGCGGCACTGCCATAAATGAACATTGGCCGTTCATTTATGTGAGGCGTAAGGGAAGGTTTGATCGTTTAGATTGGAGTCAGCTGATTCAGAGCATGACCTGCAATCGAGAATATTCTGGAACCGAAGGGTTCCAGGAAGGAGACCTTATGCCTAAGACAAAAGTCGCCCCCCCGGAACCGCGGCGTTGGTTGATGTTCACCATCTTGTTGGTCGGTGCATTTTTACCGCCGCTGGATTTTTTCATCGTCAACGTAGCGCTGCCTTCAATTCAGCAATCGCTAGGCACGGCCTCCTCCGCCGAACAGTTGATCATCTCCTCGTATGCGGCGCTTTATGCCGTGACACTGATTACCGGTGGACGGCTGGGTGACATCTATGGCCGCATGAGAATGTTCTTCGTTGGTCTGGTTGGCTTTGCCGTTGCCTCACTGATCTGCGGTGTAGCCGAGTCACCCTGGGTGTTGATCGCCGGACGTTCGCTGCAAGGCGTGACGGCAGCCATCATGGCACCTCAGGCACTCGCATCAGTGCAGGCGATATTCCCCGACTCCGAAAAGCCCTTGGCACTGAGCCTGTATGGCGCGGTCTTTGGTCTGGCTTCGGTAGTCGGCCAGGCACTTGGCGGAATATTGATATCGCTCAACCTGATGAACCTGGGCTGGCGGGCGATATTTCTGGTGAATTTACCGATTGCGTTACTGGTCATCCTTGTCGCCATTCCAGTGGTCAAGGAAACCCACGCACCACAGACAAGCAAGCTGGATCTGGGCGGAACGCTATTGTCGATGGTGACGCTTGCGGCTCTGATCATTCCTCTGATCGAGGGGCGTGAATCGGGTTGGCCTTTGTGGGCCTGGCTGTCGCTTGCAGCGGTGCCGCTGCTGGCCTGGCTGTTCTGGCGCTACGAAGCCCGCCTGCATCAAGCGCAAGGTGCTCCGTTGCTGAATCCTGCCGCACTGCGCGCGCCCGGTCTTGCCCGGGCACTGCTCGTCGCCCTCACCTTTTACGCGATCGGCGTGTTTTTCCTGCTGCTTTCCATTTATCTACAGGGAGCGCTGCACACGAGCCCACTCAATGCAGGCCTCGTCTTCCTTCCTTTCGGCGCGGGATTTTTGCTGGGACCGCTTTCCACCCCTCAGTTCAGGCGTTTTCTGGGGGCATACGTCAATCCCGTCGGAATGGGGCTTGAAGTGTTGGGATTTGTGCTCTTGGCCTGGCTCGTGGCGCACACGCCGATGTCCGCCAGCCCCGCTGCGCTGCCCCTTGCCGTCATTCTGTTTCTGATCGGTTTCGGACAAGGATTAGCCCTTCCGACATTGATGCGCATGATCACAGGACGTGTGGCACCCGCATACTCCGGCATGATTGCAGGCATTACCAGCTCCACCCTGCAAATCAGCACGTCACTGAGCGTGGCAATAATAGGCGGCATTTTCTACACCCTTCTAGGCACGGATACGGACGCGGCTGCCATCACCCACGCTTTCACCGTCTCCATACTCTGCATCGCAGCATGCCTGGCGGTAGGCGCGGGATTGAGCCTTACCCTGACGCGCCAACCTGCTACTGATCCGCAAACGGCGGCCATGCACCCAGCAGAGTGAGTCAACCGCATGCCTGATTGCCGATCATGATGGAAGCAAGATCGGCAAGAGCACGAAGGCTGTCCATCTGGCGCATGTCCTGGTGGTAGCCCATCCATATGTCGCGACCCGGTGGCGGCTCGTGCGGATCAATCAACCGCAGCGCCGTTAATTGGTCACCCAAGGCGCGGGGCAATACGGCAACGCCCTGCCCCTGCGTGCACATTTGCGCCTGGACTGTGCGGCTGCTACTGGTGAACAAGGTACGCGCCAGAGGGTAACGCTGCTGCAGCCACTGCACATCGGGATAATGAGACTGGGCAACACTCATGGTAATCAAACCAACCCCCTCGCCCTGTGGCTCGGGATCAGCAGATCCGACGGCCGTGTATAACCCATAGCTCAGGGAGATCAGCTTGCGGTGAACAATATCGGGTTCGGTGAAAGGGACGATTCGAAACGCGATATCGGCGTCGCGACGAGCCAGGTCAAACAATCGATGCCCGGCGATAACCTCAGGCACAATCAGAGGGTAACGTCGCCCCAGTTCACTGAGGACGGGGGCCAGCACATAACAGGCAAACCAGTCAGCGCAAGAAATGCGCAACACACCTTCTGGCTGGGCGCTGTCGCCCGCCAGGCGCCTTTCGATGGCCAACGCACTCTGCTCCATTTCCTGCGCTAGGCTGAGCAGCTTCTCTCCGCTGTCGGTCAGTACCAAACCTTGGGTGGTACGCAGGAAAATGGGCTGGCCACTGGACTGCTCAAGCACCTGCAAGCGCCGCCCCACGGTCGGATGGCTAACACCCAACAGCTTGGCAGCAGCGCCCAATGACCCACTGCGGGCAATCGCGAGAAAGATCCGCACATCACTCCAGTCCATACTCTACCCCGTACAAAAATGAACAGTGAGAGTGCAGTAATGGCAGTGCCGTAGCAATCCCAGGCTCGACATACTTCTCTGCATACACCTTCGTCGAAACACCAACCGAGGGACTGCAAATGAAGATTGGCTTTATCGGTGTGGGAAGCATGACCAGAGCGATCATTCCGTTGCTCATCCGGGCCGGCCATCACGTATCGGCATGGAACCGTAGTCACGCTGCGATTATGGATCTCGAAGGAGTAAGCGTTCTCGAATCCCCGTCCTCGGCCTTTCAGCAAGAGGTCGTCATCAGCCTGCTGGCCGATGATGCCGCCGTCAGGGAAGTGCTGCTGTCCAGCGCTGCTCTGGAAAATGCAGACAAGGCCTGCGTGCATGTCGTGATGTCGACTTTGTCGCCTTCACTCATGGTCGAGTTGCAGGGCATGCATGATGCAATCGGCATGGCATTGGTCGCGGCACCGGTTTTCGGCGTGCCCGCCGTGGCCGCGAGCGGCGAGTTGAACATCCTGGCGGCCGGATCGCAGCTAGCTGTCTCGACGGTTCAACCGCTGTTTGACCTGCTCGGGAAAAAAACCTGGTATCTGGGCGATCAGCCTGAACACGCGTGTATCGCGAAAATCGCCGGCAACATGATGATCACTCAAGCCATCCAGTCGCTGGGCGAAGCAAGCGGACTCGTTCAACGCCACGGACTGACCCCTTCGATTTTCGTCAACCTCATGACCCAGACCCTGTTCGCCTGCCCCAGTTATCAACGGTATGGGCAGAACATCGCCAACAACAGCTTTGAACCGGGTTTCAAACTGTCTCTTGGCCTCAAGGATATAAATCTGGCTATTGATGCGGGCCGTCTCAAGGACCTGGAACTGCCTGCTGCGGATGCAGTGCGATCGAAAATGACGTCGGCAGTTGCCCGGGGAGACGGGCACAAGGACTGGTCGGTCTTCGCTACGCAGACACTTACCCAATCAGCCGATCATGCCCAGCAACCCTGGCGAAGCGCACCGATAAAACGTACGCGGCGTGGCAACTTCTGGGTGACCGGCGCCCGTGTTACCCAGAACGGTAAAAATTTCCAGAAGGGTCCGATGTACGTAGCCTGGGAATCCCCTGAGCACATCACTCAAGCCTATCCCGTGGTGCTGGTGCACGGCGGCACGCTGCAGGGCACCGAATGGCTGGATACACCCGATGGTCGCCCGGGATGGGCGCAGCGGTTCCTCGAAGCGGGCTTCGTAGTCTTTCGCGTCGACAGACCCGGCCACGGGCGATCGCCGTATCACCCCGACATCATGGGACCGATGGGGCCAGCGTTCTCCTATGAACGCGCCCGCGAAGTTTACTTTCCAGAGGGAGGTGGAGAAACGCAGTGGCCGTTTGAGTCGGATGACGAAGCAGCGTTTGACGCCTTCATTGCAGCTTACGGCCCCATGCCGGCTGACCTTGCGGCCTCGCAGACCCTGGACGCGGACCGACTGGCCGAACTGCTCGACAGAATCGGTAAGGCCATCATCGTTACGCATTCCGCTTCCGGGCCCAGTGGCTGGTTGGTCGCCGATCGTCGACCCGACCTGATCGCAGGGATTGTGGCAGTGGAGCCTATGGGGCCGGTATTTGGCCATACGCCGGGTATAGGCAGCCTCGAATGGGGACTGACCGCCGCCCCTTTGACCTTTGATCCGCCTCGCGAGACGGCGGAGCAAGTCCGCACAGCAGAACCATCAACCCTGAAAATTCCCGGATTGCAGGGCGTTCCGGTAGCGCTGATGACAGGTGAGACATCAGCGTTTGCTTCTTACGCATCCAGCATTGTCCCTTTCCTGCGAAATGCCGGTGCCAACATTCACCACCTGGATCTACCGGCACTGGGTATTCACGGCAACGGCCACGGATTGATCTATGAACGCAATTCAGACTCGGCTTTCAAGGTAGTCATGCAGTGGCTGGAGGAATCGTTGAACATGCCCGATCCCGCGTAAAGCGCCTGCTCAGGTTCTCCGTCCAATCATGGAAGGACCAAGGAAGGGTACAGACAAGCCCCTTAGAACAACTGCCACGAGGTTATCCATGGACAATTCCGACATCACGCGTCAACTCTCGGCATTCAGACAAACCATCGACAATATCGACGCCGCGCTCATCCACATGCTTGCTGAACGGTTCCGCTGTACTGATGAGGTCGGCTTGCTTAAAGCCCGACATCAATTGCCAGCGGTGGACAAGAAGAGAGAGCAGCATCAATACGAACGTCTGACAGCCCTCGCCCAGGAGGCCAACCTCGATACGGCCTTCGTCCAGAAGCTGATGCAGTTTGTCATCGGTGAAGTGGTCGACCGCCACAGACAATTTGCGGCCAGGCATAACCCAGGACTCTGCGAGGGCGCTGTCCTCAAACCTGAAAACACCGCCGTCTAACCCGCCGCCTCCCCTCACTAGACGCCCGGGAATTGCTGATAGATCGCAGACAACTCGATAGAGAAGCGACTGAATAAGCCCCTTTCTCCGACCGATTCCTGAAAGGCAATTAGACTATCAAGACGAGCAGAACCGCATGAAATGGCCAATGATCGATCAGATTCGCAGTTTCACTGTTTTACCCTCTGGCTACACATGGGATTACCTGAAACGCGAGGAGATCGATGTAGCGATAATTTTTTTCCAGACGTGGTTTCCCTCCATTACGGTGGGGTTAGGGAGCCCTTTTCTGAACCAGCAATTTTATGAAGACAACGTGGTGCTCGAAGACGATCTGGAGCGGGCGATGTTCGCTATAGTGGTCCGCCGAAATCATGAAATCGTCGCGATAGCAACGTGGGAAAAAATTGACGGCGCTGATGTCATCTTCGGGCGAGTGGGCGCGGTAGCCAAACATCATAGACAAACCAAACTGGCCGTAGCTGCCCAAGACCTCGGAGAAAAAATGGGAAGGTTCATGGGAGCGGGCTTGATCTATGGTATGGCGACAACCAGCGCTCCGTATATGCAACAAGCACTGGAGCATGCGGGTTACAAAGCCGTAGGAATAATGCCTGGCTTCGACCAAGAGGAAACAGAGCCAGGAATCGTTCGCAGGGTTTACGAAGTCATCTACGCAAAACGACTCGCCCCCAACTCAAATTTTCTGATTCCTTCAGTACACAACCTCACACCGACCGTCGCTCGGCTTTATGCAGAAATATTTCACGAAACAATCAGGGCTGAATGAGAGGCAAGCATAAAACCAGTGTGTTTCGGATCAAATAAAGATCCTCGCTCACGCTGATTGCGTTGCTCGGGAGCGCCGCTTTAGCTTGCGTGCACCGAATACCAGGTACTGCCATACTGGAGTCAGTCGCAGGTCACCATTCAAGATCACTCGCACACTCAATGCGATTGGGGGCAAAAGGGGGGGCAAATAACAGCATTATCGACCTGAAAACGCCTTCCTAGAGCCTAGTCAAAATGTTTTTCGGAAGCTCTGTCAACATGGAGCAGCTATGACTGACAGCTCTCGGCCAGAAGTGGCCATTCAGCTTTCACAATCCGGGCCAGTCAACTGCGCTGAATTGAAGCCTCATGCGAAGGACGACACACGCACACCGCAATGGCGCACTGGTTTCTAACCACCAAGTCTTTTCGCAGGGGCACCACGCAGCAGCTTCAAGCGTGCGCAGCGATACTGGCTTTGCTTTGGAACATGTCGGTGTCAGCCTTGAAAATCAAATCGTCGAGGCCTTCACCATCTTCCGGATACCACGCCACCCCTAGGCTAGCGCTAACCTTGATCTGGCTGTTTTCCCATGGAATGGGCAAGGCGACGGCTTCGCAGATTTCACCTGTGATGCGCTGGATATCGCTTCTGCGATGCGCGCCGTCGAGCAGCAAGATAAATTCATCACCGCCCATGCGGGCAGCTATTTCGAACTCGCAAATATTGGATTTGATCGCCGAGGCTGCGTGGATCAGCATGGCATCGCCCGCCTGGTGGCCATAACGATCATTGATCTGCTTGAAGTGGTTCAAGTCGATATAGCACAGGGCCAGATGCTCTCCACGATTCTTTGCATCGAGCAGCCTCTGACTAGCGAAGGGAATAAAACTATTGCGATTGGGTAAGCCAGTCAGGCTGTCATAGAAAGCCAGCTTGTGTACTTCCTCTTCGGCGAGTTTGCGCAACTTGATCTCGTTGCGTAGATGGCGCTGGGAATTCAACAGAACCAGAGCGAACATCAGGACAAGCACAGCGCCGATGCTGATCAGAACAATGGTCTTGCGCAGTCGCTCAACGAGTTGCGGCGGGTTGGGATCGTAAATGAAGTTTTCCAGCCCGGCGATAGTGTCGACCATACCCAGTTCGAGGAAAGTTTCAGCCATACGTTGCCAACGCCCTGGGTTCATATGACCGATCTCGATCAGGTCAGATACCACCAGCGGACGCATGGCCTGAGCTTCGAACTGCAAGTGCGCGCGACTTTTGTCCACCGAATACTGATTGAGCAGCAGGTCTATGATTTGCTCGGGGTTATCCATCGCGTAGCGCCAGCCGCGCAGGGTAGCGCGGCGGAAGGCCTCGACGCGCTGTGGATGCTCGTCAATCTCGGCCTGGCTGGTGAACAGGATGTCGCTGTAGAAGTCGATCCCGTAGGTGACGGGCGAGATGATGTTGTATTCCACGCCCCGCTGTTGCAGGTAGAAGGGCTCGTTGGTCAGGTACGAGTTGAACGCCGTCACTTTACCGCTGGCCAGATCCCCAATTTGAAAACTGCTGGGTAGCAGTTGTAGTTTTTCGAGGGGTATACCCTCGCTACGGAACATCGCCAGAAAATCGGCATCTGTCTGCGCATCCATCAGCATCAACGGCTTGCCGATCAGGTCGTGCGCAGTGCGAACACCCTGGTCTGTGCGAGCCACGAGCACGGAAGGTGAGTGCTGAAAAATCACCGCCAGCGCTACCAAGGGCTTTCCATGCAGGCGTGCGTAGAGCAATTCGCTATTAGCTTCGCCGTATTGGGCACGCCCAGAGAGCACTTCTTCGACCGGTGTGACATTGGGGCCACCTTCGTGCAAGCGCACGTCCAGTCCTTCTTCACGGTAATAGCCCTGAGCGATGGCGGCATAGTAGCCCGCGAACTGAAACTGATGCCGCCAACGTAGCTGTACATCAATAACCTGCTCAGCACTATTCTGTTTAGTGACCGGACTCGCCCACGCAGCCTGAGCCGAGAGCAACACGAAACACAGTAGTCGACGCAGCCGAACCAACAGAAGTCTCTCCGGCCGGTCGAGCGCGTTAGAACAGCAACAGCGGCTGGGCATCGTGAGAGTCCATGGATCGCGCTCGTGGTTGAGCGTGCAAGGCGTGGCGCGACATTGTGACATCACTCATACAGGGCCAGCAATCGCGCGCCACGCCGCAAGCGGCCGCTATACTCGCTTGCGGCGTGGCTGGCGTTTGCTTCCCTGGAACAGACAGCTCCCGGCCATTTCCGGACATTGGAGAAACTTAGGTGTGCGAGTATTAAGTAAGCGTCCGGAAACTCACTCTCCGGACGGTGAGTAGCAGTGGGAAGTTGCTAGCTGGCCCTGTTTTTGTTGCTGGCGCTTGCTGCACCGTATGCCTACACTCCAAAAACCTATAATACCAGTGCAGAACGGCGGACAAGCTCGTGCAAGGGCGTTCACAAGGATATGTGGAGTTGGATAGTGAGCAATTACCTACCAGCAGGAGCATTTTGAAAACAGAGCCGCGCTTGGGAGCGTTGCTTGCACTGGTAAGCTTGTTGGTGTTGGGCATGCCATGCGTGGAAGCACGTACGCTGTCCCAGATTCGGGAAAGCGGCGTCCTGCGCATATGCGTGGCTGGCTCAAGCGCTTCTTTCTACCGGACTAACGCGGAGGCGTTCGCGCGGTCACTCGGTTTACGCCCACAGGTAACGGAACTGCCGAGTTTCGATGCGCAGTTTCACGACGATCGGGGCGAGACCGTACGCGAGGCAAGCTACGACCCGAAGCTACTCGCCGAAGGCCGCTGTGATCTTTATCCAAATGACTTGCAGATCGTCCCTTGGCGCGAAACGAAGATGTTGCTCGTGCCCTATTACCGGGTACGCAACCTGGTCATCGCCCATCGCTCCAACCAGTCCCTTGGCAACGAGGTGTCTGATCTGCTCGGTCTGACGGCGGCAGTGCAGAAGGGTACGGGCTACGAGCAGTGGATCGATGAAGCCAACCGCGGTCCTCTATCCAGTCAGCCGGTCAGAATCGTCTATGCGCCAACCGAGCAGGCGGTGAAACTGGTAGCCGATGCGAAGGTGGACTTCACGGTGTTGGGTAGTGAAAGCGCGCTGCGCTGGGCTCGTGAAGATCCCGAACGTCTCTCCATTGCGTTTCCGGTCAGCGAAGCGACCAGCGTTGGGTGGGGTGTTGCGCGCAACGCGCCGGATCTCGCACGAGCGCTGGAGCAGTTCTTCCAGTCCAGCAATCGCATTGATTCGCCGCTCGATGCGAGCTGGCGGCGGTACTATCGCGTATCGCTCATGGAATACCGGCTGTTCGAGGAGTCCCTCAACGAGGACGGCCTCGATATTAAAACCGTAATGAGCTGGGCGATACCGAGCTTGGTCGCGGTCCTGCTGTTGCTCGGCGCCATGCTGGCCTGGAACCGACGCCTCAACCGGGAAGTAGACGAGCGCAAGCGCGTTGCCGCAGAGCTAGCCGAGCGCGAGGCTTTCACCCGCGCGCTCATGGATACCAGCCCCGCCAGCCTGGTGCTGGCAGATCGGAACGGAGCTGTCAGGGAAGTAAGCCAACGCTTTTCACAGGCGACCGGTTATGTCAGCGAGGACCTGCTCGGGCGCAACGCCACGAGCCTGTATTTCGACCCTGAGGAGCGCGAACGCTTCCTCGAACTGCTGACACGAAACGGCAAGGTCGAAAACTTCGAGACCCGCCTGCTGCACAAAAATAGATCAATTCTCTGGGTTCTGGTCGGTGCATCATTCGTGACAATCCACGGTGAGACCCTGGTCGCCAGTTGGGTGCGCGATGTCACGGATCATCATGCGGCAGCAGTGGCGCTTAGCGAAGAACGCGCGCGGCTGCAGGCAATCCTCGATACGAGTCCAATCAACATAGCCTTTTCTACCCAGGGCGTGATCCGCTTCGCCAACCCCCGCTTCTGTGAAACGTTCGGCGTAGGCGTCGGTGACGCTGCTTCGCAGATTTACGCGAATGGGCATGATCGCGAAGCCATCGTCGAACGCCTCACGGACGACGGCATCGCAAAGGACCAGGAAGTGCCGATGCGTGACCGGCAGGGGCGCGAACGCACCATGCTTGTCACCTACCTGCCAATCCAGATCCAGGGGGAGCAAGGGCTGCTCGGCTGGCTGCAGGACATCACCGAGCGCAAGGCAGCAGAGCACGCGCAGCAGCGGGCGAAGGAGATTGCTGAAGAGGCGACGCGGGCAAAAAGCGACTTCCTTGCAAACATGAGTCACGAAATCCGCACGCCCATGAATGCGATCATCGGCATGTCTTACCTTGCGCTGAAGACTTCTCTGGACCAGCGGCAGCGCGATTATGTCTCGAAGATCCACAACGCGGGCACTTCGCTGCTTGGCATCATCAACGACATCCTCGACTTCTCCAAGATCGAGGCCGGCAAGCTTAGCGTCGAGGCAGTGCCATTTGAGATAGACGCAGTGCTCGACAACGTGTCCTCGCTGATTGCGCAAAAGGCCTACGACAGGGGCATTGAGCTGCTGTTCGACCGGGCGTCGGACGTTCCCGATACGCTGCTTGGAGATCCGCTGCGTCTGGGCCAGGTCATCCTGAACCTGGTAGGCAACGCAGTGAAATTTACCGAACAGGGGCAGGTGACGGTCGTGGTTCGCAACCTGGGCCGCACCGGCGACAAAGTTAAACTGCAGGTTCGTGTCCGCGATACCGGTATCGGCATGACTCCCGAGCAAACCGGGCGACTCTTTGAGGCCTTTGCCCAAGCCGATAGCTCCACAACGCGACAATTCGGCGGTACCGGCCTGGGCCTTGCCATCTCGAAGCGCATCGTCGAGCTGATGGGCGGAACGATCGCGGTTGACTCAGAACCGGGCAACGGCAGCACTTTCTCTTTCAGCGTCTGGCTTGGTCTTGACCAGCACATGCGTACGCAGCGCCAGATTGTCCCTGCGGAGCTCGCCGGAGCGCGCGTCCTGGTCGTCGATGACAATGCCGACGCGCGCCAGATCCTTTCCGACATGCTTCGCGTAGCGGGGCTTTCGCCGGTCGCGGTGGCGTCAGGCGAGGCTGCTCTGGAGAGCCTTCGCGGTGCTTCGGCCGACCACCCATTCCTGGCGCTATTGGTGGATTGGCAAATGCCAGAGATGGATGGCATCGAGACGACGCGCCGGGCGCTTGGCCTGCAGCCTGCACTGTACGCCGTCATGGTCAGTGCATTTGGGCATGACGAAATGCACGCCGCTGCGCAAGCGGCCGGCATTCGCGCGTTCCTGGTCAAGCCGGTCAACCAGTCCTCGCTGGTAGAGGTACTGATCAACTTATTCGCGCCGCAAACGGGCGTGGTGGCGCTAACCGTACCCATTGCGCAGGCGAAGGTGCTCGCCGGAGTGCGCCTGCTCGTCGCGGAGGACAACGAAATCAACCAACAGATTGCCAGGGAGCTTCTCGAGGCTGCCGGTGCCCTGGTGGAAGTTGCCGGCAACGGCTGCGAGGCGCTGTCGATGTTGGCTGCAGCGCAATACGACGCGGTGCTGATGGACGTACAGATGCCGCAGATGGATGGTCTCGAGACGACCCGGCGTATTCGCGTCGGGCCTCACTGCGCACAGATCCCGGTGATTGCTATGACCGCACATGCCAGGGTCGAGGACCGGGAGCGCTGCATCGAGGCGGGCATGGTCGACCATGTGACCAAGCCCGTGGATCCGCAAGCACTCATCGCCACGGTTCTGCGCTGGGTCGTACCTCGGTCGGCGGCAGTGGAGCCGTCCAGCGCCGCATCGGGCGAGGAGCGCCTACCGGACATTCCAGGGCTAGATAGCGCCGACGGACTGAGGCGAGTGGCGGGCAATCGCCAGCTATACATCAAGCTGCTGGGTCAATTTGCCGACCGCAGGGCTATGGAAGGGCAAGCGCTGGGGAACGCGCTACGCGCGGGTGATCGGGCGACGGCCGAGCGAATGGCCCACACCGTGAAAGGCGTTGCAGGCAACCTCGGTTTCAGCGGCCTGCAAGCCATGGCCGGTAAGCTGGAAACCGCGATCAGGGCACACGCTGAGTCGGACGCATTGGTGAATGAATTGATCGAGGCGCTCTCGCTGGCCGTGCATGCAATCCGTCAAGCGCTGGGTAGCGGCCAGGCAGCACCGGCGGTGGTATCGAGCGTCGACTGGGCACAGCATGCCATAGCGCTCATCCACCTGCTGGAGGCCAATGACGGAGCAGCGCCGGATTATATGGAACAGTATGCGGATTCGTTGCGCGGAGCACTCGGCCAAGACAGTTTCGAGCAGTTGATGAATGAGGTGAACAACTTTGACTTCGAGGCCGCACGGCTAACCCTCAAACGTGCATCGACGAACCGCGATACCCCGTGCTGGAGGGAGCATCATGAGTGAAACGCTAAACTACTCACTTCGCCCGATCATCCTCATTGTCGATGATACGCCGGAGAACATTACGCTGATCAATGGCCTGCTGAAGGACATCTACCGCACGCGGGTTGCCATCAGCGGTGAGCGCGCGCTGAAGGCAGCGGTGCAGGAGCCTCGCCCGGATCTGATTCTGCTCGACATCATGATGCCTGATCTGTCGGGGTATGAGGTGGCAGAGCAGCTCAAGCGCGATCCGCGCACCGCTCATATTCCGATAATCTTCATCACCGCCATGGCAACAATGGAAGACGAGATCCTGGGTTTGCAGATGGGCGCCGTGGACTACATCACCAAGCCGATCAACCCACCCATCGTGCTGGCACGGGTGGAAACCCAATTGAAGATCAAGGCGGCCGCCGACTTTTTGCGTGATCAGAAGGCTTACCTTGAGCAGGAAGTCCAGCGCCGCACCGCCGAGGTCATCGCCATCCAGGATGTGACCATTCAGGCCATGACCTCGCTGGCCGAAACCCGCGACAATGAGACGGGTAACCACATTCGACGAACTCAGCACTACGTCAGACTACTGGCCGAGATGCTTCGCGAACATCCGAGGTTCCAGCAGTTTCTCAATGACGAAAGTATCCGCCTGCTGTTTAAGTCAGCTCCGTTGCATGACATCGGCAAGATCGGCATCCCCGATGACATACTGCTCAAGCCGGGGCGCCTCACGCCGGAAGAGTTCGAGACGATGAAGACCCATACGGTACTGGGACGCGATGCAATCCGGCATGCCGAAGAGCAGTTGGGCACCTCGGTGGGATTTCTGCGCCTGGCCAAGGAGATCGCCTACAGCCACCACGAGAAGTGGGATGGTACCGGTTATCCCGATGGGCTGAGTGCCGATGACATCCCCATCAGCGCCAGGCTCATGGCATTGGCGGATGTCTATGACGCGCTGATTAGCCGACGCGTATACAAGAAAGGCATGTCACACGATCAGGCGCTGGAGATAATCCGCCAGGGATGTGCTACGCATTTCGATCCAGATATTTGCGAGGTTTTCCTGGCCAACCATGAGCAATTCCAGGCTATCGCGGTGCGTTTTGCTGATCGCGGTCAGGATGGCTAATGAACGCGTCGCCGTGAAATCAATGCCATGTACGGGACAACCACCGTTTCGCGGATCGCGTGCTGGCTGACCAGGGCGCTCAAGGTGTCTGACTGGATCGCTTCACCATTCATGGCGCCAGATCCCGCCGGCGGCGTGCTGCGGCGTCTTCAACAGCGATAAACAACCGCTCAATCGTAGCGGGGGTTAGCGCACGTGCGGCTTCCACCCCCTCCACAAAACCTTCTGCGCGCTCTTCGGCCAGTGCCAAGGCAGGCACATCTGCTGCGCGGCCGAGGCGTGCCAGGTGATTGGCGAGTTTGGTGCGGACCAGATCGGGCATGCTGACACCATTGCGCGAGAATACGACGCTCATTCTTTCACCCATTATTGTTGAGGTGAGGGATAACGCCAGGAAGGCGCTTCCTGATCGAATTAGCGGTCACTGCGTAAAACCACCGCTGTGGGGGTTGGTCTACCAGCGCAGGGGGGGCTGGTTTTCACCGGCCCACAAAAAAGCCCCCACACTGGCTTCAAGTGTAGGGGCCTTTTGAACATAAGCGGCGTTATCAGAATCAGTTGTGACGCGGGCTATCCACCAAAATTTTGCGGAACAAATGCCAGACTCCAGTATCTTTTACAAAAAGTACGCGTTTGTAGAGATTTTCATGACCGCGCAAGACGATTTGATAAATTGGAATAGCAGATGGCAAACTTCTGGAGGGGTCGTTTCCTGTAGGAATTGCGGTTCCCAACAACGTGAAAACGATCAGACCGAACTGTTCCTGCACGCTCCGAGCTGCTGGTACCAGGGTCAGAAACACAGGCCATGGGACGAGCTGCAAGCTATCGCTAAAAAGATTCAGAGTTCATAAAGGCTGGGCATTGGATACTTCTCTCAAGCGCGCCTAGCAATGCATTCAACTAGTTCAGCTATCACCCTGCGTTCGCGCGCGGGTAATCCGTTAAATGCCACACCAAAATCGCTGTCCTCAGCGCGACTTAACCGTTGACCGGTTAACACATATAAGACGTCGACGCCGACTTGAGCTAGCTGCGCCATATATAGCGCGCTCGGGCTTCGCTCACCCCGCTCATACTTAGACTGCGCATTCGCCAGCACGCCGCCAATGGCTGCGAACCTCTGCTGTGTGTAATTCAACCGAGCACGCTCTTCTTTGAGGCGCATCCCAATCTTGTCCATACATAACCCCCGCTCAACTCTAAGATGGCTTAGGAATTTTATGCCACCTCAGCAGAGACGGGAACCAGATAGCGGCTGCAAAACCGGGGCCGCTCATGTCCTCAATGCGACGTGCGAAATACGACGCTCAAGTTCAGTCACTGAACGGCGCAATTTCGCACCAAAATAGAGCGCCAGTCCCATGGTGGTCCCATGGGACTATTTTTTGGACGCAAAAAACCACAAACCCCCGACTTTCTCTAGGAAAATCAGGGGCTTGCGTTTTCAGAATGTGGCGGTGAAGGAGAGATTCGAATCCTCATCACCTCACGTGTCCACAGCCTCCGATTCAGCGCCTAAGCAATGACTGCTATTGGCCGATTTCTGCCTGTCGCGACCGGCTGAAACCGACCCAAAGCTGACGGTGGCGACAGTCAGAGATCGGCCAAAAGCAGCTCCTCAATTCAGGGGCGTTTTCGTCCGAAAAAACACCATTCGGAAATGTCTGAAAGAGGACGCGCAGGCACCTACCTCAAGGACGATGCAGCCCTGTCGCATCCCGCCAGTACAAGGTTTTTTCGAACTGAAAGCTAATAAGAAAGAAAGCCGAACACGACTGAGATATGGACCGAGCGATTTTATTCAGATCTTCCATAGCCGACTCCCCCTCTGGTTCGGGCCCTTTAATTCTGATGGTGCAACGCACAGCGACAGGGAAGTCGATACCCATTGTATTCTCAGCATAAATCGTAGGGGCATCGAGTACGTCATTGGTACTCAATTTAAGTCCCGAGGTAAATTCAGCGTATAGCCCATTTCCTGCGACCTCTATTTCCCAAGCACCGGCATTCGCAACTGCCTTGCTCAGCGTCGAAATTGTGAGCGTACTATCAGCTTCCAAGCACAGATCAAGACTCATGAATCCTCCCTTTTCCTTGGCTGCACACTTGCACCAAAATTTTTGAGTGCGATCTTCGCGACAGTGTATTTGGCTAGGGGTTTGAACGACCTCCGCCGTTCACTATGGGCGGGAGTCGACCCAAAGCCGACATAACTCCGTGCATTATCGTTTTTCCACAACAACCACATAATCGGAGAAGTCGACATCACCCACCCCGTCGCTACATTCCAACGTCATCGTGCCATCGGTCCCGTGGACGTGAATTCCAGCATTGCCAACCCATGCATTCATGCCAAAAGCGCTCTTCCAGACGTTCCAGATTTTTAGAACGTTTCCACCTTTAGAAAACACTTCTATCTCCAAAGCATCGGGACTGGTATCAGACCACAAAACTATTTCGGGACAGCCGTTGCCAGAGCCTTCGACGACGATTTGCCCGCCCATCATCTTTAATGCCAATCCTTGCACTCGACCGTTCGTAGCGCCCAATCGACGAACTGAAAAGACGGTTCTGGGTTCTGTGATCTTGATCTCCATTATCGCAACGATAGTTTTTCCATTGAAACTTATGGGCTTCCCTTTGGTGCGCATAAATGTAGAGGAGAGTGTTTCTTCCATTTTTTGATCCCCGGAATCTCTCAGGTGCCTTGCCTCAGTTTGGCCTAGCGAGGTTAGCATCCCTATACCTTAAGGGATTATGAATGGCTGCTTTTGGCCGAGGCTGTGGAAAAACGTTTTTGAGCGCGACAGGTACTCAAAACCGAACCGAAAATCGCGTTTCTACGCAAAATCCACATCTGCTGACGTACCGATAAATTTCAGATTTGACGTAGACGCGGACACTTAAATTTTGGTGAAGCGTTTTTACACACTCTGGGCCATTAGCCGCCATTTACTAAAAGCCGCTTTCGACTCAAAGCTGGCAATGGCGATACCCCAGACTGATTCCGGCCCGATACGATAGAAGCATTTACAACACTTGGTCGTGCCCAGCCCCATTGTTCGGGAACCTTCTGGCCACTTAATAAGAACTAATGCTGATCGTCTGGAGGGACGGTAACGGGATGAAGAAAAGAGTTCCAGGCCTTGTATGCTTCATGATGCTTTTTGACTTCCTCATCCCAATCAGGCCCTGAAACTCTCTTCGAGACCACCATCATCATCATTTTGGTATTGGCGGCATCAAGCTCAACTAGTAGCTCGTGGCATCTAAATCTAAAATCATCTATGTCTTCCATATACTCACCTTGCGACAGGTCTAGCCGGATATACCGGGTCATGCCCATTTTCGTAATGACAAGTCCCCAAAGACAAAGGTTCATTGAGCAGCCGAGTTTCTATTCGGCATGTTTTGAACAGACTGCATCGCACAGCAGCTCCAACAACTCATTCGCCAGGACCGCCGCTTCTTGTCGATAGTCGGCGTTCCAGCGGCACGACCAGTTATCAGGCTTTCCCTCATCCTCCCATTGCGCCAATGCAAGCCCGTTGAGTATTTCCAGCTCGAACCAAACACGCTGCCAAGCGACGGCGTCCTGGACTGACGCCGTGTCTTGCCATAGGAATTCTGTTTGCACGACAAATGCCGACCATGCAAACAGATCCTCTGAGGCTCGCTCACCGATCATTCGGAAGTATTTTGCGCTAGCCAATCAACGATTCCTTGTAGTCGTTTACCTGTTTAGTAAACGTCTATCCCCGGATAGAGATCCGCGGGTGGACGATAATTGGGGTTCTCAAAGCGGCTGTTCTCGTAATGGGTTTTGGCCGTCGGTCCATCGCCGTTATAGGTCACCTGCGGGTTTGGCGTGAGATGCCAACCGCTTCCTTCCTTGTCGCGCTCGATCAGTGATGCGTATAACCTACAGTTGCCTGATGAGCCGGATGTCAGCCTGAACTGGTAATAGCGTCCGGCTTGGGGCGTGAACTTAGTCGAGACATAGCAGGAACGAGTGCGTGTCCCCTCCCAGAATAGATCCACTTGCGTTTCGATACCGGGTCGGATCTGCGTTTCGTAATAGTCCCATGTAAGGTCTTGCCCTGCCTTTGGCATGCCCACGTCCTGTGTGTGGGTGAACGGCAGGGGGCCGGTGCGAACGGCGCCGCCCGAACGTTTGCCGTTTTCGTATTGGTAAATTTCGGCGTGCTGCGTGTAGTCGACGATACGTACCCAGGCAGGGTTGGGCTCGTTTTCGGGCGCGGTAAAGTAGTTGGTATGGGGCAAAAACTGGCAGCCTGCGAACAACGGCAATGCAAGCAGGCAGAGCAGAGGGCGTATCGACATGAAGCCTTTCCTTTTGCGGAGTCAGGGTTACAGACAGCAAAAGAGGAGGCGCATTGCGTAAAAGCTGAAAATTTTGTGGCTGAATCGTCGCGACGATATCGGTTTCAACCGGTCGCGACAGGCAGAAATCGGCCAAAAGCGGCCCTTCGCAACAGGCATAAATCGGCCAGAAGCGGTCATTCATACGCGTCTACCAAGTTGGCATTCAGAACGGCGCGACAGGCTAGAACCTACTATTCAGTGCAGTCGTCCTGTAAATCGCTCTTCAGGGGATCCGGCAGCTAAAACGGCTTCGGCTTTTATCAGCGTGCCATCGAAATCTGCCGGCTTATCCAGCCCTATCCGTGCGCTGGTGCAGTAAAGCGTTTCATAACCAAGTCCCGCTAACACCGGACAAGTGGTCTGAATACACGGGGAGTCGATCACGCTGTCAACTTTGCCGTCAGTCGCGTAACGCACGACTCTGCTACCGCCCCATTCCGCATTCCGCATTCCAGAGAAAGCCCTGCGCATCAATACAAGAACCGTCTGGAGCACCCTGACCGTTGACTGTAGTGAATACACGCTGGTTTTCTAGCGACGGGTAATCGCAGCAGAAAATGCATCCTTGCAGGGAGTCCGCGTAATACATGGTGGAACCGTCCGGGCTAAAACAGATGCTGTTCGGGATCGCCACTTCGGGAAGGTCCAGCGTTTCAGTCTTGAGCGTCGCGGCATTGAACCGGTGAAATCGCCCTATAGTTTGCACCGCCTCACCGGCATCCATAGTGCTAAACACAAAGTTGCCCATACGGTCGCAGCGGCCATCATTGACCCGGGTTCCGGGTACTCCAGGCGTGATGGTAATTTTGGTGAAGCGAAGAGTACTCAGGTTATAATAACCTAGGCAGGAGGCCAATCCCATTAGCAATACGTCTGTATTGGTCGTAAGGGCGAACGACCCCAGCGGCTCGGGCACTCGCCAGTGCTGTACTTCACCGCTCACGGGGTCCAGAGCAAGCAGTTCGCAACCAGGGATATCGGTCCAGAACAGGCGTTCCGTTCTTTCACACCAGACAGGGCACTCGCCAAGAAGACTGGTGGTGCCGCTTAGGGTTTTAAACATGGTTGCGTCCTACGAAACAGGATGGGGCAAACAAGGCAGTCAGTTGGAGAAAAGCGCTGACCACCTGTCACCGAACAGGGCGATGGCCAGTCCTGCGAGCATCACCATCGACCCGGCCAACTTGATGAGAGACACCGGCCTTTCCGATGCCCCCATCAATCCGAAATGATCGATAACCAGTGAGGAGATAATCTGACCTGCGATAGCGAGGCCCAGCAGGGCTGACAGGCCGATTTTTGGCGCAAGCACCACATAACTAAGCAAGGCACCGGCACCCAGCAGACCGCCCAGCAGGCTCCACCAGGGCTGGGCAGGTATAGCCGCCAGTGAGGCCACTATCCCGCCACGCATCAATGAAAAGACGCCCAGGCACACCGCTCCGGCAGTAAATGAGAACAGCGCCGCCGCTACGGAATCTCCACCCACACCTTTAGCGAGTTGACCATTCAGCGTGGTCTGCAGGGTAATGCCAAGCCCCGCGGCGATGGCCAGCAGGTAGTAAGCTGCGTTCATTTCGCGCCTCCTTACTTGGCTGACTCAAGCGGCATGAATGTCTCGGCAAAAATATCCGGCTGGTAGCCTGCGGCAGCAAACAGATGCTCACGGGATTCGTCGATTGCTGCACGCAGCCTTTCGCTGTCCACGCCCAGCACCTTGCCGCCGCGCTTGACGATGCGCCCGCCAATCATGACCGTGTCGACATTGCTGCGTTCGGCCGCGTGTACCACGGTGCCGAATGCGTTACCCGACGGGTAAAGGTTGATGTCCTGCGCATTGATAAGGATCAGGTCGGCCTGTTTGCCGGGGGTCAGGGTGCCGACTTTGTCCTGCAATCCTGCACAGGTGGCGCCGTCAAGAGTGGCGGCTTTGAGCAGGCCATGAGCCGGCAGGGTCACCGGATGATGCTCTGCGCCGCAGCAGCGCTGCTGGTGCATGCCCATGACGCGTTGCAGGTAGAACGCCACCCGCATCTCCATGAACATGTCACCGCTATAGGAGGTTTCGTTATCGACACTCAGCCCCGGGCTGATGCCGTGACGCTGGGCCGACTGCATGGCGAACATTCCATCTTCAATGCCGTAGTGGGCATCTGAACGCGGGCATACGTTGACCCGCACGCCAGCCTCGCGAATGATTTTCCAGCCGGCGTCCGGCAGCGCTGTGCAGTGGTTGAAGATGTTATCGGGGCGCAGCAGACCCTCGCGATGCAAACCCTCCAACTCAGCTGCCATGTCCCCGCCGAAGAATTCGGTAATGATAGGCAGCCCCAAGCGCCGGGCCTCAGCCCATAGCTCAGGCTCCAGCTGCGCCATTACCGCCAGCGAGAGCAGCGGGTTGTCACCGTTCTTGACGTATTTCCCCTGGAGACGCTCCAGGTTGCCGGGCCAGTGGGCTTTGTCCCACTCACCAGAAACTGGCGCACCGGAGGCGTGTACAGACCGGATACCAGCATCGAGCAGCGCCTCGACCGCGGCGTCGGAGTGCGCGCCGGTGCGGCTGTTGTGCGAGTTATCGACCACGGTCGTGATGCCCGCATCGATGCACCCCAATGCAGTCAGTAGATTGCCAATATACATGTCAGCCGGGCGATAGTATTTGGCGAACGAGAAGTGCGTTGCGTTGCAGTAGTCTTCCAGGGTTTCGGCATTCGGATTGATTCGACGCAGTTGGCCCTCCCAGGAGTGACGATGCGTATCGACCATGCCGGGCATGGCAATCATGCCGGATGCCTCGATAACCATAGCGTCGCCGGCCTCGATGTTTTCACCTATGGCCGTGATGGTGCTGCCTTCGATAAGGATATCGCCGCGCGCCAGATTGCCGATATCACCGTCCATGCTCAGCACAGTGGCGCCGCGGATAAGGGTGCGGGCGGCCTGAGCGGTCGGGGCCTGCACAATGCTGCGGTTATATTCAGCCATTTTCTGTACACCTCTTCAAATTTCGTTGGAAGCAATGTACGCAATGCGATACTGCGGGAAAAAGATGGTTAAACTGTTTTTATTATTCAATATCTACGAATAATAACGACTTTACCCGATCACTGCTTTGAGGCTGCTAACAGTCATGGACCGTATTCAAGCGATGCAGGTTTTCGTACGTGTGGCTGAAGCAGGAAGCTTTATCCAGGCGGCGCAGACGCTCTCTCTGCCGGCCTCCACAGTTACCAGCAGCGTTAAAAATCTTGAGAAGTACTTGCAGGTACGCCTGCTGAACAGAACAACGCGTCGGGTCAGCCTGACCTCTGAGGGCGCACAATATCTGGCGCAATGCCGGGAAATATTGGAGCTGATCGAACACACAGAGACCAGCCTGACGGATTCCGTAAAACGGCCACAGGGGCGTTTGCGTGTCGATATGCCGGGTGGCATTGCACACTTCATCGTCATGCCAAACCTGCAAGACTTCTACAGGCGCTACCCGGATATCTACCTGATGATAGGCGTCAACGATCGGCAGGTTGATCTGGTTCAAGAGGGTGTCGATTGCGTTATTCGTACAGGCGAGCTCGATGACTCAACGCTCGTTGCGCGCCCACTCGGTCGGTTTCGCTGGGTAACCTGTGCGTCTGCCGCCTATCTCGAAGAGAACGGCACTCCGCAAAATCCGCAAGATTTGTCTCACCACCGGGCCATCCATTACTTCTCGGGCCGCGCAAGGCAAGCAGGTGAAATGCGCTTTGCCCGTGGTACCGAAAAAATCTCAGTCCCGGTGAACGGCACAGCGGCCGTCAACGAGACTGGGCTTTACATCAAAATGTGCCTTGAAGGCTTCGGGCTGGTGCAGCTCGCTGAGAACGTGGTCAGCGAGCATCTGCGAGAAGGGCGACTGGTCGAAGTGCTTGCTGACTGGCAGCCCGCATCGGTTCCTGTTCACCTGCTATACCCGCATCAGCGCTTTTTATCGCCAGCTGTGAGCGCATTCGCTGACTGGATTGCTGGGCTTGTTCGCGACGATGATTCAGCAGATTCAAGTTGAACGTTGCGCCCGGCCAGCATGCCGGTGAATGCTCCGGCTACGGAGATTGCGGCTGTGATCAGCAGCGGTCCTGTCCAGCCACCGGTCCAGTCGTGCAGTTGGCCCAGCAGCAAGGGGCCTGCGGCTGCCATCAGGTAGCCGACGCACTGCGCCATTCCTGAAAGTGCCGCCGTGTCACCGGCATTTTTTGTGCGCAAGCCGATGAAGGTCAGGCCGAGCATCATGCTGGCACCATAGCCGAAGCCCAGGACCGCGGCCCACAACATGGCGTAGTCTGGCGCGTAAATGAGCCCGATCAGGGATGAGGCGGTTAACAGGCTGACGGTAGCGGCTGCCAGTTTCTGGTCTTTGAGACGACGAAGCGTGGCCGCCAGAATCAAGCCGGGAATGGCCGTCGTCAGTTGAAGCGTGCCGTGTACCGTGCCTGCTTGCTCCGGGGATATGCCATGGTCCATCAGAATGGTCGGCAGCCAGCCGACGGCGACATAAAAAGGCATCGCGTTCAGCCCCATGAACAGTGTGACCTGCCATGCCAGCGGCGAACGCCAGACGGCCACGGTTGGCGCTTGTTTCGGACCTGACAGATTTACGTGTTCGTGTTTTTTCAACTGCGGCAGCCACACCACCAGCGCCAACAACGGGGCTGCGACCAACAAACTCAGGGCAATCGGCCATCCCCATGATTGGGTCAGCGGAACTATTACGGCTGAACCGACAGCGCCCGCTGCACCCATGGTGATGGAATAAGCGCCGGTCATGGACGCCATTTTTGTCGAGAAGTCGCGTTTGATCAGGCCGGGCAGCAGCACGTTGCCCAGGGCGATCCCAGTGCCTATCAATATCGTACCGGCGTACAACACCCATGCGCTGCCTGCGGAGCGGAGCAGGATGCCCGCTGAAATGACCAACAGTGCACCGAAAAGCGTGCGCTCGATGCCGAACCTGCGGGCGACCGATGCGCTGAGCGGGGAGAAGGCTGCAAAGGCAAGTAATGGCAGTGAAGTAAGCAGGCCTAGAGCTGAGGCGCTCAAGCCAAAATCATTCTGGATCAGCGGCAAAACGGGCGCGATGCTGGTAAAGGGAACGCGCAGGTTCACGGCGATAAGCAGAATGCCTGCGACGAGCGCGATGGCATGCCACTTGTTTTTTGTATCTGACATATTCTTTATCTGTCCTCTTAAAAGAAGACAACTGTAGAGAACTTCAGAACCGGCTAATATAGATATCAAGACACCTGATATCTAAATCATGCCAAGCTCAAAAAATGTCGTTTCCTCGCCGGAAGATTTCGATTCAGACCTTTTCGCCCAGGCAGCGATTGCCCTCAAGGTTGCGCCTGACCTCAATGATTCGGGTGCCCGTCCGCATGATCATCGCAAAGGCCAGCTCATCCTGTCTTTGCATGGCGCAGTGAGCTGTGAGGTGCAAAATGCACTCTGGCTTGTCCCTCCCCAGCACGCCGTATGGATCCCGGGCGGCACGCCGCACAGTTGCCGAGTGACCGAAAACGCCCGGACCTGCTTTCTGTTCGTTGAGCCCGGTGCGGCAGCCATGCCTGAAGAATGCTGCACGGTTGCCATTACGCCCCTTGTTCGGGAGATGGTCCTGCATCTCGCTGAACAGGAACCTGCTTACCATTCCGAGGGCAAGACAGCTCGGCTGGTTGCAGTGCTGCTTGAGCAGCTTTCCGATGCCCCGCTGAAAGAGCTGCATTTGCCGATATCAGACCACCCCAAGATCAAACAAATCGCGGATACGCTCTTCTCAGATCCAGGCGACCGAACCACGTTGCGCGAGTGGGCCACTCGGCTTGCAACCAGTGAACGAACGCTGGCCAGGCTTGTAGAAAGCACGACCGGGCTGAGCTTCGGACGCTGGCGTCAACAATTGCATTTGATGATCGCACTGAGTCATTTGGCGGAGGGGGTATCCGTGCAACGTGTGGCGGGCATCCTGGGATATGACTCTGTTAATGCATTCATCACTATGTTCAAGAAAGCACTGGGTAAACCGCCTACTCAGTATTTTTCCTCTCTGCGCTAGTGCTCTGCTGGCTGATACAAAGCGCCGAGGCTGTAGAACGATCTGTCTGCTATTGGCCGTCTGCTGCCTGTCGCAACGGCAGTTTTTGGCGAATGCTGGCCCTCACTCTAAACCGTTTCATGCACTTAACTCACGGGTGGCTCAGGACATCCGCCTCCCCCGCTGCTACGCTTTCGGCTCCTTCATTGGAGTCGAAACAATGCCCACTGAATATTCACTGCCTGATGTCCTTGAGCGTCTGTACCAAAACCAGCTCGCCTTAGAGGCGGCGGTGATGGAGTTGACGTTGTGGATTGAGCGCAAGGGTACGACGGACACAGGCGACAATATCCGCGGCGCGCTACAAACGATTGGAGAGAACGCCGGACACATCAAACAAGGTTTGGCAAAACTGAAGGCCCGAGGCCCACACTAATTAAGCTGTCCACGACGTCCCGCATGCGACAGCCTTGCTTGGACTTTGTGCGCTTACAGTCCGGGCCATCTGTTCGGCGCAAAGGATGACCCCACACTTTACAGTTCGTCAGGTACAAATCCTAAACTCCCTGCTTTTATGTAAAATGGCATAATATGCCAACGTTCGAAACAATATGTTTGCCCAGAGTTGGAGCTAATGATGGCGACGCGAAACGTTGTGCTCACCCCTCACCAAGAACAGGTTATCCAGGACCTGGTCCAGTCCGGCCGTTATCAAAATGCCAGCGAAGTAATGCGAGAAGGCTTAAGGCTATTGGAGCAACGCGTCGCCGAAGATACCGCCAAAATTGAGGCCCTGCGTCAGGCGACCTCGATCGGCATCATGGACCTTGAGCACGGGCGCTTTACTCAGGTGAACGAAGGAGATCTGGAGCACTACCTCGAGGGCTTGAGCCTGGAGGCCACCCTCCCCGCGCGAGAGAAACACTGAGCATGCCGCAGTATCGGATTTCCAACGCGGCGCGTGCCGACATTGTCGACATCCTCAGGCTCTCCCAAGCGCAGTTCGGCGATCAAGCACGCCAGCGCTACCAGGCGCTGATCCTCGCGGCGCTGCAAGCGCTTGCCGACACGCCTTATTGCATTGGCAGCCATGACCGCGATGAGCTTGCACCGGGCCTTCGCAGCTATCATCTCACCTATTCACGCCAGCAGGCCAGACATCCCCATGGAACGGTCAAAAGCCCACGCCACGTCGTATTTTATCGTTTGGCAAATGACGACGTGATCGAGGTCGTCCGACTCCTTCATGACGCCATGGAAGTGCAGTTGCACTTACCTAACGACTGATCAGCGACCTGGCCCAACGGCTTAACTGGCCAGGAATAGCGAAGGTAAGGCGTCCCCTCTATATCTCAACCTGAGCGCCCTCGTTGTCAGCCGACTTGGCGGCCAATTGAGGCGGGAGGTTCGGTGTCCACCGGGCTATCGAGACCCACGACCAGAGCCCTGGCAACATCACGCAGAGCACGAGCATCTCGCGGGTCAATTTCAGGATAGGTGCAGAGAGACAGACCCGACAACTCCACTTAAGGATGTCGACTCATTACCCAAATCCTCTTCCGAGCGACCAAGGATTTGCCAGATACGGGTTGCTCATCCAGTATACGGAGGCGCACTGAATACCAGTGACGGCCACCCAGATCCATGTCAGAAATCGCCATTCGCGATCGCTCGCACACCCTGTGCAATTGGGGGCATAAATGGGGGCATAATTCGCTTTTTTCAAGCTGAAACTACTGTCCTAGAGCCTAGTCAAAATGTTTTTTGGCTTGCCTGAAAGTCTGTAAGCCTCTTAGGACAGGCAGTTCTTCTGATCATTTTTGCCTTTCCACAAACCATGGAGCTCCATTCACCTCCATGCGATCGCTATAATGGGGGCATATCTGAGGGCATGCTTTGGATGGTTTGAAATGGATGCCCCCAGCCCGACCCGCAAAAAGCCTCTCTCGAAATCACTCTCGCCCAAGCCAAAGAGTAGCCTCCATCCACGCCCCCGCCGTCACCAACTCTTCCAGGGTTTCCAACAGAATTTTTTTCCCAGCTCAAGGCCAGCCGACTGCTCCTGCGATCCTTGAGCGTGGTCAACGAGACCGTGGAGCGAATGCCCGGTCGTTCAATCGCGTGACCCACCAGCCCCCCCCCCATGGCTACATCCTCCTGGACTGCGGCATGCGCCAGGATCGAGTAGCCCATGCCTTCGGCGACCATCCGTTTGGTCAGACTGACACTGTCCACGTCGAATATCACATTCAAATGAAATCCGCTCTGTGCCGCCACTTGTTCAATCAGCCGGCGGTTGCTGTGAGGCAGACCGGGAAGGATCAATGGAAAATCCGCCAGCCCCATGATGCGCACCGATTTCGGCGTCTCCCCAGGCGGTCCGACCAGCACCATGCGTTTACTGAAAATCGGCCGCACATCAAAGGCCTCGAGCAGTGGCTGGTTGTACACCACGGCGACCTGGATCCGACCGTCCAGTAACCAACTCCTGCAGCGACGTGCTCAAGCCTTCCGATACATGCAATGAGGCCTTGGGCCAACGCTCGTGAAAACGCCGGATCAATTGCGGGGCTCTGCCACTACACGCGACCTAACATCGCCCTGAAGCTGAATGACATCAGTTTTGTCCACCGCTCAGGCGCGCTTCAAAACAACGGCGGCGCCTACTGCTGAAGAAACCTTCGGCCCCTTGGTGCCGCTGTTTCGTTTCTCCAGCGAAAATGAAGGCGCGCGCACTGGGTATCGCTGAGGCTCAGCAGGCCTTCGATGCCTCGCCCAAGCGGTGGTAAGCACGGTTGAAATACACTAGGCCTTCGTCCGCGCCGCTTTGGCGAATGGTCTGGACCTCACAGTAGAAAATACTGTGGGAGCCCACTTCATGGACCTGCACGATCCGGCAGTCGAAATTCACCAGCGCTTGCAGCATCACGGGCGCACCGCTTTCAAGCGTGGTCCAGCCTGTGACGGCAAAGCGCTCATCCATACTCAACGTGCGGTCGGCAAAGGCACCGGATAAATGCTGATGATCGCCGCACAGGGTGTTTACGCACACTGTGCCGTTACGCTTGAAATGCTCGTTGGAATGAGAGGAACGGTTCATGCATACCAACAGGGTCGGCGGTGAATCAGTCACGCTGCACACCGCCGAGGCGGTAAAGCCGAACCGGCCTGCCACGCCATCAGTGGTGATGACCGACACGGCACCGCCCAGCATGGCCATTGCATTGCGAAAGCTGCCTACGTCTACCATTGTCGTTCCCCTTAGATATCCAGCACGAGTTTTTTAGATTTGGCTCGTGAACAGCACACTAGAATTTGATCATTGCCGGCCTTCTCATCGTCCGTCAGGTACACATCACGATGATCCGGCTCGCCTTCGAGCACATCGCACAGGCAGGTACCGCACACACCCTGCTCGCAGGAAATCTCGATCTTGATCCCGACCTGCGCCAGTGCGGCGAGAATGCTCTGCCCTTCTGCCACCTGCACGGTCTTGCCGCTGCGGGCCGCTACCACTTCGAAGCTGCCCCCCGAGCTGTCCACTTCCACTTGGAAATATTCCTTGTGGATGTGCGCTTCGGTGTAGCCCTGGTCGCGGGCGCCCTGAATCACCCAATCCATGAAGCCGGCGGGACCGCAGGTGTACATGTGCACGCCGGTCTTGCCCTCGCCCAGCACCTTGGCCAGGTCGAGCTTCTGTTCGGCCCCTTCATCGTCGAAGTGGGTAAACACCTGCGCGGCAAACGGTGCGTCGGCCAGTTCCGCCAAGAACGCACTGCGTCCGCGCTCACGGCCGCAGTAATGCAGTTCGAAGGGCTGGCCGGCCGCGTGCAGCGCGTAGGCCATGGCGATCATCGGGGTCACGCCGATCCCGCCACCCAGCAGCACCGAACGCCGCGCCTGCGGTGCAAGCGCGAACAGATTGCGCGGTACGCTGATCTGCACCTCGCAGCCTTCGAGCAGGGTGTCATGCACCCCGACCGAACCGCCGCGCGATGCCGGATCCTTGAGCACACCCAGGCGGTACAGGCTCGGATCCGCAGGGTTGCCGCACAACGAGTACTGGCGCACCAGCCCCGGGGCAATATGGATATCCACATGCGCGCCGGCGTCGAACGCGGGCAACGGTGCGCCGTCGCGACGGGTCAGGTCCAGGACGACAACGCCGTCCCCTTGCAGCTCGCGCTTGCGCACGACTACGTCCAACAGTTCTTCAGTCATGGCCGTTATTCCATGGAGTTCGCAAAGGCCGCCGTGGCGGCCGCTATCAGTCAGCGCATGAACAAGCCGCCATTCACATCCCACGTCGCCCCGGTAGTGAAATAGGCGTCGGGCCGGGCCAACTGCACAATTAGGTCACCGAGAAAATCTGCATCTCCCAGGCGCTGCACCGGGATATTGGAGAGCAGTCCCGGCAGGCGTTCGACCGGTATGGCTGCGCGCACCGCCGCCGACTCGATAGGGCCAGGGGCAATGGCATTGACCGTCACCCCGCGGGCGGCAAACTCCTTGGCGAAGATCTTGGTCAGCGTCACGATGCCGCCCTTGCTCGCGGCATAGTGTGCGCCGGTCGCAGTACCGCCGTTCTGGCCGGCCAGGGACGCCATGTTGATGATCCGCCCATAGCCGGTTTCGGCCATGTACGCGCCCAGCACCTGGCAGCCGAGGAACACGCTGCGCAGGTTCAGGCCCACCACGGCGTCGAATTCCTCGGGGCTGATCTGCATCAGCGGCGTGGTCTTGGTGACGGCAGCGTTATTGACCACCACGTGCAGCGCGCCGAAGCGCGCCAGCACCTGGTCCAGGCCCGCTTCGAAATCGGTTTTGCTCCCGGCGTCCAGTTGCAGCGCAAGCGTGCGCTCGCCGCCCGGGTCCAACTGGTGGGCGCACGCCTGTGCGGCTTCAAGGTTGAGGTCGGTGATCGCCACCGAGTACCCGGCCCGCAGGAGGCTGGCGCAGAAATGCTGCCCCAGCCCCTGCCCCGCACCCGTCACCAATGCAATATGGCTCATGTCGGCGCGCCTCAAAGGATGTAGCCGATACCGGCAAGGGCATCGTCACTGTTGATCAGGCTGACCACTTTGCGCTGGATCTTGAAACCACCCTCGCTGCGGATCAGTTGGTAGGTAAGGTCGGCGCTGTAGAACTTCAGGTTTTCCTTGCGGAACTCACGGATGTTCTGCGCGCAGCGCACAGTCACCTGCACGCCGTCATCGACCAACACCCGGAACCGCGACTGCATGCGCACCGTTCGCGGTTGCGGGCTGGTGGAGATCGATTCGCCGCCGATCAGGCGCTGCACCCGCAGTTCACGCATATGATGGTCGTCGTAGGCGTAGTTGAGGGTGTTCTCGAAGTCGGTTTCCTTGGGGTCGATGGGAATGATGTAGGTGCCCTTCTCGGTCCACATCTTCAACCAGCCGTCGTATTCTCCGTGGTCGAGCATGTCGCCTTCCTGCCAGATGAAAGCGGTCACTTCTTGCAGTAATTGCAGGTTCATAAGGTTCTCCACGGATCAGGCCGACATCATCTTTTTCCACTGCTGATAGGCGGCGCGCATACCGGTTTCGGCACTCACGTCGGATACCAGCCCGTCTGCGCTGGCCTGCTCGCCGGGCAAGCCGCGGTTGAGCATGATCCATAGATCTTCACCAGCGTTGGCGCCCTTCTGTACCCGCTCCCAGGCCTCGGAATCGTCCGGAGTGCCGAAGCCCATCGGCCCCTGGAAGTGCTCATGCAGGCGCAGTCGATAGCGGTTGGCCACGGCCGGCCCGCCGTCCATGGTGATCACCGAGTGGTGGATTTCGGTCTCGGTCACCGAGATCGGCTGCAGCACCCGGAAAAACGCCATCGAGCATGCAACGTTGGGGAACAGGTTGAGGTTGAAGCCGGTGCCGCCGACCGCACGCACGATCCGGCGCACCTGCTGCTCCTCGATGCCCTCGTCACGCAGCTCGGCGGCCAGCTCTTCGAAGCGCTCGGGAATCGGCTTGTCCAGGTCGGCTTCGAGGTCGATCAAGTCGGGAATCATCACCATCACGCTGTGGCCGTTGCCCAGGTCCTCGACGTAGCCAGGTCCTTTGACGAAGTCGAACAGCGCCAGGGTCTGCTCATCCACCGACGACAGAAAACTCTTGTGCACCAACGGGAAGTGGTAGGCGTCGGTGGTGTTTTCCAGCTGGATCTTCCAGTTGCCGGGGAAGCGAAAACGGTGCTCGCCCGGCACCTTGATGCCATAACCGGCGCCCTGCTTCATGAACAGGTCCATCCATTTTTTCGCCGCACCGAGGTAGTCTTCCAGCGGCTCGATGTCGTCCTTGAAGGTGGCGAAGATCATGCCGGCGTAGCTTTCGGTACGCAGGCTGACCAGCGGCAGCTCGGCCTTGTCGATGCAATCGCCGTAGCTTTCCGGGTGTGGGATGCCACGCAGTGAGCCGTCGAGCGCGTAGCCCCAGCCGTGGTAAGGGCAGACGAAGCTGTTGGTCTTGCCTTTTTTGTGTTCGCACACAGTGGCGCCACGGTGGCGACAACGGTTGAGCAGCACGTGCACGTCTTTCTTGCGGTCACGCACCACGATCACCGGCTGCTTGCCGATATAGGTGGTCTTGTAGCTGCCGTTGTCGGGGATCTCGCTTTCGTGGGCGACCCAGATCCAGGTGCTATAGAAAATCTTCTCCAGCTCGGCGTCGAACAGTTGCGCATCGGTATACATCGAGGTGTGGACGCGATCGGCCTGTACCCGTTCAGCGGGGTCGACGGCGAGGTTTACAGCGGGAATCAGCTTGCTCATGGAAGTATCCTCGTCGGCATCAAGTACGCTGAATGATCAGCTCGCGCCCAACCCGGGCTTCAACCTTGGTGTAGCGCCACAGCTTGTAAGGGCCATCGCCCACCGGGGTGCTACGAAACAGGTTGCACGCGGCATGCACGGTCTCGATATCCGGCACGTCGGCCAACAGGTAGGTGGTCCAGGGGAAGCCATCGGACGGCCCGACCATGCTCTGGTCGTCATCCATATTGCCCAGCACCTTGACCCCGGCCAGGTCGTGGATACCGTTCCACATTGCACTGAACGCTGCCCACACCTGCAATTGTTCATCGCGCGGGGCATCGAAAAAATTCTGGTTGATGCCCATGCAGAACAGCACGCGCAAGGTCTTTTTATCGCTCATTTCATTTCCTCGACGGTTAGAGGTAGCCAGGCAAAGGCTGTTTGCCGAAGAACATGGCTCCGGCATTTTGATAGGTGATGTCGCCCATGAAAGCGTGCTGGGTCACCACCTGGGCGTCGTTGACGCAGCGTGCCAGCGGGCTGTCGTTGTACATACCGCTCATGCCCGAGAGCATCTGCGCGGTGCGCGCCACATCGGCAGCGACGCGGGTGGCATGGGTCGACGACAGGCGCAGTAGGTTGGTTGCGGCCACCGGCACCGCATCGCCGGCCAGTACGTAGTTCCAGGCGCGGTCGATGGACTCGTAGAAAAACGCCCGCGCGGCTCGCAGCTCGGCTTCTGCCCGGGCAATATCGACCTGGGCCAGGGGCCGGTCGGCAATCGCCGGGGCGCCGGTGACCGAGACGCGCCCGCTGGCCATGTCCGAAAGGGCATCCAGTGCCGCGCGGGCGACGCCAAGGCCGACGACCGACAGCACTTGGGTGGCGAACGACAGCGACGGGTAACGAAAGAACGGCTCGTCCAGGTTCGGCAGGCCGCCGCGCACGAAGGTCCACTCCTCGCAGACCCGCACGTTTTCCACCACCAAGTCATGGCTGCCGGTGCCGAGCAGGCCGACGGTGTCCCAGGTTTCGTCGATGCGGATCTCACTGCGCGGCATCACTGCAATGCGTGGCAGGCCGAAGGTGTCGCCGTTCTTCGGGGCGATACCGACGCCGACAATGTCGGAGCCCAGGGAGCCGCTGGAGTATTTCCAACGACCATTGACCACAAAGCCGCCTTCGACCACTTCCGCCGGTTGCGGCGGAAAGATGCCACCGGCGAATACCCGGTCAGGACCATCGGCATACACCTTGGCGATGCTGTCCAGCGGCAGTGCGGCAAGGTAAACCGGGCTCATGCCGAAGCTGGCAACCCAGCCGGCAGAACCATCGGCCTGGGCAATACGCTCGATCAACTGGCAGAACTCGGCCGGCGAACACTCCAGGCCACCGAAGCGCTTGGGCACCAGCGCCCGATAAATGCCGTGCTGTTTGAAGGACTCGATCACATCCCGCGAGATGTGGCGCTGGCGGTCGAATTCACCGGCCCTGGCACGCTCACGCACATCGACAAGCAAGGCGTCGAAGGTCGGGCCACTGGCAAGCGAGCTCACGGTATCGACCGCTGGTTTTTTTAGCGAATGCATACATTTACTCCGTTGTCAGGAACGGTATTGGGCTGAGCAGGAAGGCAGTGTCGAGCTGGGACGGGAGACGGAACGGGGGCGATGGATCGGCATAGTGGTTACCTTTGTTTTTGTGGGTGCCGTTGGGGTGAATCTGAGCTCGATTACGTGAATTGTCAATTGATTTATCGCGATTAAAAACAACACTAATCACGTAATAATTCAGTGACAAATCCAGAATAAAAATATTTAAGTAGCTGTTTTAATTGGTTTAAATGCGTTTAGATATGTCTTTATGCTTTGAGGATAATTCAAAAAATTATTGTGCGATTATCGGAATACATGCTGTTTTTTCGTAACGCTTTCAGCGCAATGGTGAGAACGGCGCCGGCAGGTAAACCGTGGAATGCATCTGCTTGAGCTGCGGCGCCGAATCTTCAGGTGGCCAGGCGCCGTCGACCACGGCGCGAGTACGTACTTCAAGGCGCTGCTCCAGCGAGCTGTAGGGCCAGATATGCAGATAACGCGGAATCTGCCCGCTGGTGGCATAGAACGCGGCGTATACCCGGGAATAATCCGTCCTGGTGCGACGCTCTATGGACTTGCACCAACCGCGCAACGTCGGTGCCAGCCCGCTGGGTACCAGGTTGTATTCGCGCAATTCGTAGAACGGGCCGTGAGCCCCGGGAGGCAGCGGCTCTACGAAGGCGAAGGCGCTGTAATCGTCCACCTGCTGGTCAAGCAGAAATTCGCCAATCGCAAACCCATCGGCCGCCAGTAGATACCGTTCGCGGGCGCGGGGGGGCGGGCCCCCCCCGGG